>JAPORV010000275.1 GCA_026710055.1 Aestuariivita sp. | reverse complement strand
CTAATAAGTTGCTTCTTTGAAGCCATAACACATTCAATAAAAAAAGCAACTTTCTAGCTCGTCCTGCAAAAGATAAAGAAACTTTTACACCAATACATGATTCTTAAAGATAACTTAGGTTGTCAGAATAGTAATCACACGCTCCTCTCAGAAATGACCTGTTTCATGATCAAGCAAAAATAAATATGTTTTTGTAGCAGATTTTCTTTGAAATGATGAAATTACTAATAGATTTGACAAAAGTGATTGAGTTACAGAATCAACCCGACTCACGTCGGCTTCATCTTCATTGAAACTTCTTATCCCCATTCCGCGAAGAGCGTGACCTTTGTCGACTTGAGCAAACCCGAATAAGACCCTCTTTCAAAAGATTAATTCTTCATAATAGCGTGCTGGTACAAGTGCCATGATACTCACTTTATTTCATGCTTAGCTTTTTATAATTCTGGCGTTATTTTCTCACCATCGAAAATAATTTCATGCTTCCAAGGTAAAACCCCTAGCGAGATACGATGGTTCAATAACACAATACAAAATATAGGAACATTAAGTCTCAGTTACTTTCCGATGAAGTTTTGCAAAGGCTCTATAACGTCCAAAATATACCTCAATGTTTTAATGACCCTCGAAAAACTCGCGATAAGATGACCGATTATATTAACTCAATGTTTCACAATTACAAACATGCTGCTCAAGCTGCGTATTTTTTGAAAAATCATTTGAAACTATCTCCCAGAGTAGGAAAAGCTAAGCATTCATGCGCGACCATTTAGTACCCCTTGATTATAGACGATACGCTAGAGTATAAAAATCTAAAGTGCGACATTTTGTTACAAAACGGATACTAATGCAGATTAACCATGCTTCTCGATAATAAGAGCCAAGGCAGCGTCCTATCGGAATTAAAAAAGTCGATTGATTGTGGCTGCACACTCTCAATTTTGACATGTTCACTGTCTGTGTTTGGATTTGAGGCCTTGAGACGTAAACTCTCGCGAGCAGACAAAAGCCGTATCATCTTGTCAAATTGGACAGAGGATTCATCCATTGATTTGATTGGTAATGATACCGAGCAGCGTGCAAAGGCCTCGTTGAATCAGAAATGGTTGGCCGCAAAATGCGCAGAATGGATTAAATCCAAAACTGAAATCGGTACCGCGAACTCTGTCACAACTGCAATGCAAAATCTCTACTGCGTTGAAAGTGGAAAGCCGATTGCGATCCATGGAAGCTCGACGTTAACCGCATCCGGCCTTGGAGCCATCAAATCACCCAATTACGAGATGAACACCCTTGTAAACGAGTATGATGCAACCAGGCAACTTGTTTCATGGTTCGATACTGTTTGGAATGATCAGAAAGCCCTACGAGACGTGAAGTCAGAGGTACTTCAATCTCTCGAGTCCATCGCCAGTGAAAAACCTGCCCAGCTCATTTATTTCCTGACACTGTTCAACATTTTCAAAGACATAATTGAAGAGATTGATGAAGAAAACATCATCCGCTCCAAAACGGGTTTCAAAGACACCATTATCTGGAATACGCTCCATAAGTTTCAGAAAGACGGTGTGCTCGGTGCCATCGACAAACTTGAGCGTCACAATGGATGCATTATTGCTGACAGTGTTGGTCTTGGTAAAACCTTCGAAGCCTTAGCCGTCATAAAATATTATGAATTGCGCAATGATCGTGCTCTCGTACTGGTACCCAAGCGCCTTCGTGAAAACTGGACGGTGTATACCATCAACGATAAGCGCAACCTGTTGGAAGGCGATCGTTTCAACTATGATGTCCTCAACCACACAGATTTGAATCGAACAACGGGAAATTCGGGTGAAATCAATCTCGAAATGCTTAATTGGGGTAACTATGATCTCGTGGTAATTGATGAATCGCACAACTTCAGGAATAACGAGACAAAACGCGACAAGATCACGCGATATCAACGATTGATGGATCAAATCATCCGAGACGGAGTTAAAACGAAAGTACTGATGCTTTCAGCAACACCCGTTAACAATCGGATGAATGATCTCAAAAATCAGGTAGCGTTTATCACAGAAGGAAATGATGGAGCGCTCGGTGACAGTGGGATCAATAGTCTCGACAACACGTTACGCCTTGCTCAAGCACATTTTAACAAGTGGCTGAAACTGCCAGCAGAAAAGCGTAAGACAGAATCCCTGCTTGAGAGTCTCAACTTTGAATATTTCAAACTGCTTGACTTACTCACGATTGCACGGTCCCGGAAACACATCGAGAAATATTACGACACATCGGATGTTGGGAAGTTCCCTGAGCGCCTCAAGCCGATCAATCTCAAGCCCGATATCAATATTTCCGGCACTTTCCCAGCCCTCAAAGATGTCAATCGTGCCATCAAACGTTTGAACCTCGCAGCCTACGCGCCTTTGGAATATGTCCGTGGCGACAAAAAAGCGGAATACAGCCGCAAATACGACCAGGAGGTGAGCGGTGGTCGGTCAATCTTGAAACAGACGGATCGAGAGCGAAACCTGATCCATCTAATGCGCGTCAATATGCTCAAACGGATGGAAAGCTCGATTCATTCCTTCGCTCTGACGGTTGAGAAAATTCATGACCAGATCGACAGCCTATTGATCAAAATTGAAGCCCATGAAGAAGGTGAATTTGAAGAGCTGAGCATTGAAGAGATTGAAACGGATGCGCCCGAATTTGAGGACTTCCTCATCGGGAGTAAGATCAAGGTCCTTGTTCAGGACCTGGACCTGATCCGTTGGAGACAAGATCTTTCAGAAGACCGAGATCAACTGGCCGAGCTTTTGAGGCAAGCTAAGAACGTCTCAGTACGTGAAGATGCCAAGCTGGCAGAGCTGAAGCGTGTGATTGAAACCAAAGTCCAAACACCGATTAATGCGGGCAACACAAAGGTTATCGTCTTTACGGCCTTTGCCGATACGGCAAACTATCTCTATGAGAATCTGAACCAATGGGGTAAGGATCTTGGCCTTCATTCTGCCTTAGTTACGGGATCGTCGGGCAGCAAATCGACGCTTCAAGATGTCCGCAAAGATCTCAATTCAATCCTGACCAATTTCTCACCTATTTCAAAAGAGCGTGCCAAAGTCGATTCGAATGCCCGTCATGAGATTGATATTCTCATTGCAACCGACTGTATTTCCGAAGGTCAAAACCTGCAGGACTGTGACATGCTCATCAATTACGACATTCACTGGAATCCCGTTCGGATCATCCAGCGCTTTGGTCGTATTGATCGACTGAACTCAACCAATGACAAGATTCAACTCGCCAACTTCTGGCCAAACATGGAACTTGATGAATACATCAATCTCGAGGCACGGGTGAGCGGACGCATGGTACTGTTGGATATCTCTGCGACGGGCGAAGAAAACGTCATTGAGCAAGATGAACAAAAGCATATGAATGATCTCGAATATCGTCGCAAACAGATGCAGCAGCTTCAGGACAGTGTCATTGATCTTGAGGATATGGATGGAAGTGTCTCAATCACTGACATGACGCTCAACGACTTCCGCATGGACTTGTCATCGTTTATGAAAGGTCATTTGCGGATGCTCGAAACAGCCCCGACGGGCTACTATGCATCAGTACGGCCTGACATACCTGAGGCCGTGACCGGAGTCATCTTTTGTCTGCGTGATATCCATGGCAAGATAAAAATACATGAAAACGACGCACTTGCACCATATTTTATTATCTATATTAGCGAGGCTGGCGAGGTTATTTTCAATCACCTGCAAGCCAAACGAAGCCTTGATATTATGAAAAAACTGGGCGCAACGAAAATTGTGCCCGATGCGCAGGCGGTGGCCATTGTTAATGCGGAAACCAAGAACGGACGCGATATGAGCCAGTATCGCGACCTCTTGGATAGGGCGATTGAAAGCATTGTCGGCAAATCGGAAGAAAAGGGTATTGAAAGCTTGTTCAGCCGTGGCGGAACCGTAACTGGGCTGGATCATGTTCAAGGTGTAGGTGACTTGGAAGTGGTGAGCTTCATCATCATTAAGGATACGTCATGATCACCGCTTTTCTCGATCGTCTTGGTCTGCCTCAATCGTGTGAACTAGATCGTACGGTTTCCAAAAGGATGTTGTCGGAGAATGTGGATTTGAATGTGACCGACAAGAAGGCACTGAAAGACGATATAGCAAAAATAAGGTGGACGCATACGCTTAAGCCATCCACAATCAATATTGCACCTTACATCGATCAGATTCATGAATATGCCGAGATCGCTATACTTAGTATTGTGATCGTAAAACCTGAACGTGTCCGACGCATTGCCACATTCATCCATAAAGCCATTCCATATGCGACTTTTTTGGTTTTTGGATATGCCGATCAGGTGGCAGTTAGTGTGGCGGATAAGCGCATCAACCAGGCCGATAAATCGAAGTGGGTGGTTGAGAACAGCTGGTTGACGCCGTGGTTTGATCCGCAAGTTAAACACGGACCAACCCATGCGTTTGTCGCGGACTCCTATAGCTCACGGTTACCCTTTAGCACCTTTCTTGCGTTCTACGGTGCATTGCGGGATCGGGTGATCGCTTTGATTGCAGCCGAGCACACCGGTCGTTACAAATTGGCGACCTCAGAGGCGACCGAAAACCGTATTGAGCATTTGCATCAGATTGAAGAACACACCCGCATGATTGCCAAGCTCAAAACCAAGCTAAAAAGGACACGGCAAATAGCCGTGCAAATTACTCTTAATACCGAGATAAAAAAGCACAAAGATGCTATAATCAAGTTAAAGTTGAAGATGTAAATCTAAGTATCAATATTTAAAACATAACTTATCCAAAATAAAAGACAAACCATGCAACGAGTAACCCAAAAAGATGGTGAGAGTGCTGATCTCATCGGTGACAATGTTGAACACATGAAACAGCTGTTTCCTGAAGCATTTAATGAGAACGGTGTTGATTTCGATGTGTTGCGTCAGCTTTTGGGCGATGAGAGCGTGCTGGATGAAGGCGAAGAAAAATATGGCCTGAATTGGCACGGTAAAAAGAAAGCACGTCAGATTGCCCTGACTCCGAGCATGGGAACTTTATTGCCTTGCCCAGAAGAGAGCGTGGATTGGGACACAACCCAGAACCTCTTCATCGAAGGTGATAATCTCGAAGTCTTAAAGTTGTTGCAAAAAAGCTATGCCAATAAAGTTAAGCTGATCTATATTGATCCGCCGTATAATACAGGTAAGGAATTCGTCTATCCTGACAACTATCGGGATAATCTTGATACCTATCTCAAATACACAGGGCAAAAGGGCGCAGAAGGTCTCAAGCTCACATCAAATACCGAGACAGGTGGACGCAAGCACACCAACTGGCTCAATATGATGTATCCGCGATTGAAGAATGCGAAAAACTTACTCAAAAAAGATGGTGCTATTTTTATTTCTTGCGACGAAAATGAGCATGTACGGCTTCGAGCACTTATGGACGAAGTGTTTGGAAGTGAAAATTTTATTGCAGACTTAGTTTGGGCAGCAGGCAAAAAAAATGACTCTCGTTTAGTCTCAGTGTCGCACGAGTACATGGTTGTTTACTCGAGAAATGCGGAACATTTGAAAGAAAACAAAATCGTTTGGAGGACCCGCAAAAAAGGTCTAAATGATATATATAAAGCTTTTTCTAAATTTAAGTCTGAGTTTGGAAATGATTATAACTCTGCTTCTAAGGCAATGAAAAGATGGTTCAAAAATTTACCCGATAATCACCTTGCTAAAGACCACAAACATTATTCTGCTGTTGATGAACACGGTCTTTATTTTCCTGCCGATATTTCATGGCCTGGCGGAGGTGGACCTAAATATGAAGTATTACATCCTGTAACTAAAAGGCCGGTCAAGGTTCCTTCTCGTGGTTGGATGACCAGCGATCCCAAGAAGATGGAGTCTTTAATTGATGATAACCGGGTTCATTTTGGTGTGGATGAGAATACGGTGCCGTGTATAAAAGGTTATTTGACCGAACGCGAAAACGATACACCATACAGTGTCTTTTATAGAGATGGTCGCGCCGCTAGCAAGCGATTGCGCGAACTGATGGGAAATGATGTATTTGATTTTCCAAAAGATGAGACAGTTCTCCAAGAAATTGTAGAAATGCTAACCACAGATGGTGATCTCATCGTGGATTGCTTTGCGGGTTCTGGAACTACTGCGCACGCTTTATTTCTGCAATCGGCGAATGATAGACAAAACAGGCGTTTCATTCTGATTCAGCTACCTGTCGCAATTGATCCTGATGTAAAGGCGCAAGAAAAAGCGGCAGAATTTTGTAAAGAAAACGAAATTGCCTTAAATATAACGGCTATGTCACAAGAGCGGGTGCGTCGTTCAGCCGCGAAGGTGAAAGATGATTTCCCCGAGTTCGACGGCGATACGGGCTTTCGGGTCTTCAAACTCGCACAATCGAACATCCGTGCCTGGAACCCGGATCGGAACAATCTGGAAGAAACCCTGCTCAGCCACCAAGAGCATGTGCTTGAAGGGCGTACTGAGCAGGATTTGCTGTATGAACTTCTGCTCAAACGCGGCATTGATCTGACGGTACCAATTGAGACTCGTAACTTAGTCGGTAAAACGGTCTACTCTATTGGAGCCGGCGTTCTCTTTGCCTGCTTTAGCCCCTTAAATAGTGATGAAATTGAGCCTGTGGCCGAAGGTATTTTAGCATGGCGAAAAGAGCTTGATCCTGAAGCAGACACCCACGTGTTCTTCCGTGATAGTGCATTCAAGAATGACAATGTTGCCAAAACAAATATGGTCGCCATTTTGGAACAAAGCGGCATTACCCATGTACGCAGTATTTAAATACCCACTATACCAAAAATGAAACTTCACTTTGAAGACGATCTTGATTATCAGCTTCACGCTATTCAATCCGTAGTTGAGCTTTTCAAAGGTCAGGAAATTTCAAGATCTGAATTTACTGTCACCTTCCAGCCTGAAAGCGGTCTACGGCGCTCACTTGGCTTGATAGAAAATCAACGTGGCGTTGGGAACAAGCTACAACTGATCGACGAAGAAATTTACGACAATCTCAAATCCGTACAGTTGAATAACGGCCTTCCACCCTCTCACACTTTAGCTTCTGGTGATTTCACCATCGAAATGGAAACTGGGACAGGCAAGACCTATGTCTACCTGCGCACCATATTTAAACTTCATCGTGAATACGGGTTTACCAAATTCGTGATCGTTGTGCCATCGGTTGCCATCAAGGAAGGAACTTATAAAACACTTGAAATCACTCGTGAGCATTTTGAGGTACTGTATCCCAAGGCTAAGGGCTATGAGTATTTCCTGTATGATTCATCCAAGCTGGGTCAAGTGCGAAACTTTGCGACCAGTTCGAATATTCAGATTATGGTCACGACCGTTGGAGCAATCAACAAAAGAGATGTGAACAATCTCTATAAGGAAAATGAAAACACGGGTGGTGAAAAGCCGATTGATCTGATCAAGGCGACCAATCCCATCATCATCGTGGATGAACCGCAATCCGTGGACGGAGCGCTGGGGAAGGGGAAAGGCCGTGCGGCATTGGATGCGATGCAGCCTCTTTGCACCTTACGGTATTCCGCTACTCATGTCGCTAAGCACCATATGGTTTATCGTTTGGACGCAGTGGACGCGTATGAGCGTAATTTGGTGAAGCAGATTGAAGTGGCTTCGCTGTATGTCGAAGGTGACCACAATAAGCCGTATGCGAAGCTGATTGAAACATCCAACCATAAGAATATTATCACCGCTAAAGCCGAATTGGATGTATACCGTGGTAAGAACATTAAGCGTGAAATTCTCACCGTTGAAGACGGCGATGACCTCGAAGAGCTCACCAATCGTGCCATTTATGGAAATATGTCGATTGGCGAGATCAATGTGCATAACGAGACCATGCAGGTTAAAGGTCCGCAGTTGGATCAGGCGTTACACATTGGCGACGCCATTGGAAGTGTGAGTGGTGATGCACTAAAGCGGCTAATGATCAGGCGTACGATCAAAGAGCACCTTGACAAAGAAATGCGTTTTCAGACTGCTGATGTTGATGTGAAGGTGTTGAGTCTGTTCTTCATTGATGCAGTAGAGCATTACCGCGCCTATGACGAAAATGGGAAGCCAGCTAAGGGTAAATATGCCTTAATGTTTGAAGACGAATATACCAAGCTTGCCACATCGCCGGATTATCAAACCTTGTTTTATAAAGTTGATCTAAGTGTTAACTCCGAAGAAGTGCATGAAGGTTATTTCTCCATTGATAAAAAGGGCAAGTGGCAAGACACGGCTGAAAACAACCAACAGAATCGAGGCAATGCCGAGCGCGCCTACAATCTGATTATGAAGGACAAAGAGAAACTTTTGAGCTTTAACACCAAGCTTAAATTTATCTTCTCGCACTCGGCCCTAAAAGAAGGTTGGGACAATCCAAATGTTTTTCAGATTTGTACGCTACGTGATATTGGCACAGAGCGTGAACGTCGCCAAACCATTGGGCGAGGCCTACGTTTAAGCGTCGATCAAAAAGGACAGCGTATCCGTAACAACAATGTGAACATCCTCACAGTGATCGCGAACGAGAGCTACGAGGAATTTGCTGACAAGCTCCAAAAAGAAATTGAGGATGATACCGGCATTCGTTTCGGTGTGGTAAGCAAAGAAATGTTTACCGCAATCCGAATTAAAGGTGAGAATGGTGAAGAGAAAGCTCTTGGTACGGAAGCATCCGAAACAATTTGGAATTTTCTTAAAGAACAAAACTATATCGACCATGCGGGCAAGGTTCAGGATACGCTACGTGCCGTCTTGAAAGACGGCAGCTTTGAATTACCGGAAGAGTTTTCAGCTTACCGAGCAGATGTAACCACTATTCTGAAAAAGTTGTCCGGTAAACTTGATATCAAAAATGCAGATGAGCGCCGTACAATCATGACACGGCAAGCTATCTTGGATGGGGAAGAATTCAAAGCCTTATGGGATCGAATCAAGCACAAGACGACCTACCGAGTTGCTTTTGATAATGACCAGCTGATTGAAGATTGTGCAAAGTCTATTGAAAAAAGTGCACCGATCACAAAGACCCGGGCTCAATTCCGTAAAGCAAATATCGCAATCGGCCAAAGTGGTGTTGAAGGGACGGAGACCGAAGTATCCAAGTTCACAACAATTTCTGAGAACGATATCGAACTGCCTGATATCATCACCGATTTGCAGGATAAAACGCAACTTACGCGCGGCAGCATTGTTCAGATTTTGTGCAATAGTCGCAGAATTGAAGACTTCAAGCGCAACCCGCAGCAATTCATTGATCAATCTGCCGAGGTAATCAACCGTACTAAGCGTTTAGCACTAATAGACGGCATTCGCTACAAACGACTCGGTGATACCGATTATTATGCGCAAGAATTGTTTGCTTCAGAAGAGCTAACAGGTTATATGAAAAATACACTTAAGGTACAAAAATCTGTTCATGAATATGTAGTCTATGACTCCGTTGGTACAGAACGCATTTTCGCCGAAAACTTGGAAAAAAATGAAACCGTAAAGGTTTATGCCAAATTGCCGGCTTGGTTTAAAATTCCAACACCGTTGGGCACCTATAACCCAGACTGGGCTGTATTGATTGAGAAAGACGGCTCAGAAAAGCTCTACTTTGTTGTTGAGACGAAAAGTAGCGGCTGGTCGGACGATTGGCATCACATGGAAGGAGCAAAAGTCAAATGTGGCGAAAGGCACTTTGAAGCTTCTCGTGGAGAACACAATAATCCTGCCAAATTCATTAAAGCTACATCTTTAGAGGACGTTATGAAATATGCTTAGTTACAAAAAGAAAAGAACCCAGCCAACAGTTTGGGGCTTTTTATCCCTGTATTTGCAGTGCTTCAAACCATATCGTTATTTCCAATAGTCCGCTACGGTTACTACAAACGACACGATTTGTGATGGGTAAAATTCGAGCCAATTAATAAAATAACTATTACTGAAAAATAACTTTTAAAAAAGAGCGTTTGATGTCATTAAATACATTCGGCCGAATTTTCCAAGTAACAACCTGGGGCGAGAGTCATGGTCTGGCTATCGGTGCAACAATTGATGGTTGCCCACCTTGTATTAAACTTAATGAAAGCATGATTCAACACCACCTTGATCGGAGAAAACCTGGCAAAAATAAATTCACATCCCAACGGAGAGAGCCAGATAATGTTCAAATTCTCTCAGGTGTTTTTGAAGGACAAACAACGGGAACGCCCATTCAATTATTGATAACAAATAAAGACCAACGATCAAAAGACTACACTGAGATCGTTAATACATTCCGTCCAGGTCATGCCGACTATACTTACTGGAAAAAATACGGCATTAGAGATTATCGCGGAGGAGGCCGTTCCTCAGCGAGAGAAACCGCTTCAAGAGTCGCAGCGGGTGGTCTTGCCCACGAAGTTCTAAGAAGGATTGCTCCTGATTTAAAGATCAGCGGATACTTAATCCAAATGGGCGAGCATACAATTGACCGAACGCGTTTTGACAAAAATCAAATCAATCAAAATCCATTTTTCTCACCAGATAAAAAAGCAGCAGAAACCTTCGCAGAATATCTTGATAGCATTAGAAAATCTGGATCTTCCATCGGCGCAATAATTGAAGTCACCGCGAGCGGGGTACCAGTTGGACTTGGAGCGCCTATCTATGCTAAACTTGATGCAGACTTAGCGGCAGCAATGATGAGCATCAATGCTGTTAAAGGTGTTGAAATCGGCGCAGGTATGTTAGCAGCAACATTAACTGGCGAAGAAAATGCTGATGAAATTTTTCCGGGCAATCAGGGACAACCTCGCTTCGGATCAAATAATGCAGGCGGTATTCTTGGCGGTATCTCAACCGGTCAAGACATCACTGTTAGATTCGCTGTTAAACCAACATCATCAATTTTAACTTCAAAAAAATCCATTACAAAACAAGGTACCGCAACCGAGGTGCAAACAAAAGGGCGTCACGACCCATGCGTTGGTATTCGTGCCGTTCCCGTCGCTGAAGCAATGATGGCATGTGTATTGCTAGATCATATCTTGCTGCACAGAGCACAAGTTGGAGAAAACCAAGGCAAAGTTGGTTAAGTTGAATTCTGATGAAAATGTAATATGCCTATCAAATTGTAGTGAATACCCTATCTGTATTGATGAACGCGACGGCAAATCAAAATCACTGGCAATAAACCAGCTGCAACAATAACCAACGATGGTACCGACGCGCCTTCTAATCGCTCATCACTCGCTAATCGATAAGCTTGAACTGCTAATGTGTCAAAATTAAAGGGTCGCATTATTAAAGTTGCAGGTAATTCTTTCATTACCTCAACAAATACAAGTAAGCCAGCTGTCAAAAAGCTTGGTATAAGTATTGGCATATGCACTTTTCTTAGCGTTGCCAAAGGCGTATTCCCAAGTGAACGAGACGCTGCATCCAGATTCGTGTGCACCGCGCTTTGTCCACCCTCAAACGCCCCTAATGCTGGTGCCATGAATCGAACAATATATGCCCCGACAAGCAACCAGATTGAACCAGTAAAAAGCAAGCCAGTCGAATAATTGAAAGTCTCACGCATCCAAGCATCTAATGCGTTATCAAATGCTGCGAAAGGAACAATTAAACCAACAGCGATCACACCGCCTGGAATAGCATACCCCAAGCGCGCCACATTTACTGCCGTTTTTGCACTACGAATAGGGTATATCCGTTTGAAATAACCAAGTGAAGTTGCCAATATGATGGTTAAAGCTGCAGCTATTGCAGCAAGTGTGAACGAGTTTCGAATAAAGCCAATATAACGCCGACTAAGTAAATTCTGCTCCGAACCAAGTGCCATTTCAAACAAAATTATTGTAGGAAGTAAACAACCCAAAAAAACCGGAATGCCACAGATGATCATCGCGAATCCTGCTCGCAACCCCACAAGTTTAATCGAAGGCATCACCGTTTTTCCAACACTTGTGTCATGGAATTTTGACTCACCTCGTTGAAACCTCTCTAGCAAAACAAGTAGTAACGCAAAGCTCAACAGACAGATAGCGATTTGCGCCGCTCCTGACCGATCAGCAAAGGAAAACCAACTCGTATAAATTCCTGTTGCCAAAGTCTGCACGCCAAAATAAGCAACCGTTCCGAAGTCAGAGATTGTTTCCATAACCGCAAGTAATACGCCAGCAGCAATTGCGGGACGTGCCATAGGTAAACTCACCCGCCAAAAAGCCGAATTAGCTGATTTTCCTAAACTACGGGCAGTCAAAAAACCTCGCCCACTCTGCTGAATAAAGGCAGCACGTGCCAATAAATAAACATATGGATAAAATACCAAAATCAGCATTAAGGCGGCACCACCTAAAGACCGAATTTCAGGAAACCAATAATCTCTTGGTCCCCAGCCAGTCAGTTCTCGTAATATACTTTGCACAACTCCAGGATGATCAAAAACATGCGTATAAGCATACGCGAGAACATAGGCCGGAAATGAAAGCGGCAAAATGAGAGCAATTTCAAACACCTTAACGAAAGGAAACCGTGTCATCGTCACAAGCCACGCCGTACTGCAACCAATAACCAATGTCCCAACGGATACCAGTACAATGAGAATGAGCGTGTTAGCAGTGTATTGCAATAACACTGTGTCTAAGAGATGAATAATGGTTTCTGTACCGCCCGACAGCGCAAAGACAATAACAGACACAATAGGTATGATACAGATGGCTGCCGAGAAATATGCCAATACACCTAGGAAACCAGCACCGCTTCTCGAAAAAAAATAGCTTGCACGCGATAGCAAACTTAAAAAACCAACCAAATTAACATCCTAACAACCAATAAATGATATCGCTAATTCTTTAGGTCAACATTGTCGAGAAATAAGATTTACGCAGTAAAATGACAACAAAAACAATTTTAACAAACCGATCAGGATAAACTCAGATACATGTAACTTAGGAAAATACAACCCCTTCAGAATATCGAAAATTATTGCCACCAGATTTTATTGCCAAGGCTCAGCGCCATTTCATTACCTAGGAACCTCAAGTTGAATGACTGGAATTAATCAAAGCTTCGTTGATCTTCAATCACAATACCATCACTTGGCAAGCTATGAGGTTCTACAAGATCAACCGTTCCACGTAACCGAAAAATACGTAAAACCAAATCCGAAAATCGATCCATTTCTTTGGAACTCGTTTCGATTTGGACAACCAGCGTATCGATCTCATTCTCCCGTCCTATAACAACACGGGCTTTTTCTATTTCGGGATGCGAAGCGACCAATTGAGCAACCTGTTCAGGTCGAACAAACAATCCCTTGACTTTCGTACTTTGGTCAGCACGCCCCATCCAGCCCTTTATGCGTTGATTAGTGCGTCCACACGGACTTTGACCGTCCAAAAAAGCGCTTAAGTCACCAGTTGCAAACCGAATTAACGGATAATTCGGATTAAGTGTAGTCACAAGGACCTCACCAACCTCGCCTGGAGCAACAGCATCTCCGGTTCCAGGAATGACAATCTCTACAATAACGTGCTCATCAATAATCAAACCACTTGATGATGAACTTTCATAAGCAATATTTCCCAAATCAGCAGTTGCATAATTTTGCAAACAAGTAATGCCGCGCTCTGCATAGTACCTTCGTATTGAGGATAATAATGCACCCCCACCCACAGCAGCCTTAGAAATCCCTAATGTTACACCCAACTCATCAGCTTTGTTTAAAAGAGTCTTTAAATAATCTGGTGTACCAGCATAGGCAGTAACGCCTACGTCTTGTGCAACCGTAACCTGTAATTCAGTCTGTCCAATCCCCGCTGGCACAACCGCAGCACCTACGGCTCGTGCCGCATTTTCAAAAATCATTCCGGCAGGTGTTAAATGATAGCTAAAACAATTTTGAACAATATCATCGGAACCAATCCCAACTGCGTGTAAAAAACGCCCAAGACGCCACCAATCAGAACTTACTTCTCCAGGTTCATAAATTGGTCCTGGTGATTGGAAAATATGGGCGAATTGATGAGGCTGTTTAATTGTAAAGCCGCCAAACGGAGGGCTTTCTTGTTGCGCCTTAATAAGATCAGACTTCCTCAAAACAGGTAATTGACCGAGAGCCTCAAGAGACGTGATATCTTCTGAATCAATTCCGGTTAACATCGCGCAATAACCAATAGTCGATTTAGCAAGAGAAATTTGCTGAGGTAGACGCTGAAATAAATCACTTGCTCTCTCATCAGCAGAGCGAGTCTCAAGCGCATCAAAGTACTGGCGATGAATTTTGCTGCTTCTTGACATTGAAACAATCGTCCCTCAACTTAACCATCTCTTGCGACGTCGATAAGAACGCACATCCCGGAAAGACTTGCGACCTTCTTCTGACATCCCTAAGTAAAACTCTTTAACATCTGTATTTTCCCTCAAGTCTTTTGCGCGACCATCCATAACAACCCTTCCAGACTCCAAAATATAGCCATAATGCGCAAATCGAAGCGCAATATTTGTGTTTTGTTCTGCAAGAAGAAAAGTCACACCTTCTTTTTCATTTAAATCCTTTACAATGGCAAAAATTTCTTCAACAAGTTGCGGTGCTAACCCCATTGATGGTTCATCCAATAGAATTGTTTCAGGGCGAGACATTAAAGCTCTCCCTATGGCCGTCATTTGTTGCTCACCGCCTGACGTATATCCCGCTTGGCTTTTTCGACGCTCTTTTAATCTTGGAAAATAAGAATAAACAAGTTCCAAATCTTGTTGCACATCAGAGGTTTTATCTCTTCGAGTATAGGCACCAGTCAGTAAGTTTTCCTCAACCGTTAAATGTTCAAAACAATGACGACCTTCCATAACTTGAATAACACCTTGTTTTACCAATTCAGAAGGGTCAGAACGATGAACAGTCTTACCACGATAGTGGATTGATCCCTTCGTGACTTCACCGCGCTCGGAATACAGGAGGTTTGAGATGGCTTTTAGTGTGGTTGTCTTGCCAGCACCATTACCACCAAGCAAAGCAATAATACCTTTCTCTGGAACCTTTAATGAAACGCCTTTCAACACAAGAATCACATGATTGTATATGACCTCAATATTATTAACTTCTAACAATATATTGGTTTGAACTTCGGTTGTATCATTAGCGTCAAACATACGTCATCTCTTTATTCTTATCGAAATAATTATCTCGCGAATACAACTACCCTCAACGTAATTCGAGAGTATTTTTCTTTGTATAATTCATTGTGGCCACTTTCATTAATAGAGCAGTGACTTCTTCGTCCTGTACAATCATCAATCCTGTAATAATGTCAATTCCTCCGCTAAGGTATTCCATTGGCTGACAGCACCAAAACCTTTATCGCCCTGATTCTGACACGTAATTTAGACGATGGGGTAAAAAAACTAAATCCGGTCATTAACAGGGTCTTGATACCATCTCACATCATTACGCAATTGCACTAAGTCATGTTGTGAAATTCCTGTGCAGTTTGGGCGAACTCAGTAGCCAACATCACAGCATATACCCCTAGGTAAAATAAAACAGCGCCAATTTGATCGCCTTCATCAGCCGCTTTATCAGAGTCAACGACATATTTTTGACCATCATCAAACACAAAATAATCTGAACCAACATTATGAAATTGAACGGTTTTAATTTCATTTACCGCAGAACATGCCGGATGAGCATTAATTTCAGCACCTAATTACCAGACACTTTCCATTAGATACCCAATATCTACAACTTCTTGGAAGAGAACTTGGTTCATAATGTACCACCCCCGAAAAAAATATCCTCTGTTTCATGCCACGAGTTTCCATCCGTTGCGACTTTTCGTCTTTATTAGGAATAATCAGTAATAAGTGTATCGTACAAAACCAATTCGCGAGAGATTTGTCATTCAGTTATTCATAGTTGGAACTTCAAAGAACAAAAAACGAGTGAAAAATTATCTACTTTTGATACTACTTTTGATACTCAAATTAAATGGATAGCAATGTTACCTCCAATATCACAGTAATCAACTCACATAAACACAATGTAACCGTAAAGTGCCACTTAAAACATTAGACCTGCACATGCCATCAAAAGAGTTAGTTTACTTCCCATCAACCGAAATACAAAACACGCTTCTGACAAAAATCAACTAAATGAAAGACTGTCATATTATTCTTCAATGACCCAAAACCGTACACGTCAATCAAGCGTACAATTCAAAACTAGCGTATAGTGCAAGCATTTTACATCACCATAAAATGGTCGCCGCATGCATACGACGACCAAGTTTACATGAATTCAATTGCAACGCAAATCGAGATTATTTTCTTCCGCATAGGCCATCGAATCTGCCTCAATTAGCGGCATAATGACCTCGTCATCAGGCGCAATAAAATCCGTTACCAAAGCCCATTTCGTAGCAGAAGCATCCCATTGAGCAATAGCGCCAAGACCTTCACCTCCATGATTCTCACAAGTGACTTGGAAAGTTGGCCCGAAGTTTGGCAAGCCAAGTTCCGCCATTCTTTCAGGGGTCATTGTCAATGCTTCCATACCATCACGCATCATAGCACTTGTTATGTCTGCAGTATTATGAATATCTTGTGCCGTACGCACAGCCTCAGCAGCTAACATTGCGGCATAAACACCACGATTGTAAAGCACCGTACCAATCTGATCGCCTGCACCTGCTGCCTTTCCCGTATCAACGACATATTTCTCTATATCATCAAAAATTGGAAAATCTGACCCGACATTGTGGAATTGAAGCGATTTATAGCCATTTGCACCATCACCAGCCGGAAGGACATCAATTTCTGCGCCTGACCACCAAATTCCAATAAAGTTTTCCATCGGGTAGCGAATATTAGCAGCTTCCTGAACTGCAACTTGGTTCATTACACCCCAACCCCAAAAAAGAATATAGTCCGGCTGATCGCGACGAATCTGAAGCCATTGTGACTTTTGCTCCTGACCGGGAAAATCAATAGCAAGTGTATTAAATTCAAAGCCATGTTTCTCTGACAGAGCTTCCAGTGTCGGAATTGGTTCTTTACCATATGCGCCATTAAAATACAATAAGGTGATTTTCTTTCCTGATATGTCATTATCATTCAAATCAAGAATATGCTTTACCGCAATTGATGCGCCATTCCAATAATTGGTCGGATAATTAAATACCCACTCAAATACTCTTCCGTTAGTAGCTGAAGTTCTACCATATCCCATGGAATGTACTGGTATTCCATCAGCAGACGCTTTTGGAATTATTTGATACGTAATTCCAGTTGAAAGTGGCTGATACACCAACGACCCTTCGCCTTTGGTTGCTTCGTAACATTCAACCCCTTTTTCCGTATTGTAGGCAGTCTCGCACTCAATCACTTTGATTGGAACACCTCCAATTCCTCCGTCTCGCTCGTTAAGCAACGTAAAGTAATCAGCATAACCATCTGCAAACGGAATACCGCCTGCCGCAAAAGGTCCAGTGCGATAGCTAAGTGATGGGAACACAAGATCAGCCATTGCAGCCCCTGACACCAATGTCGCCGCAATTGCTGCAAATAGAGTTTTTTTCATAAGATAATTCCTCCCTTAAATTTCAAATCTATATCTAATAACGCGAATAATAATGAACAAGATCTGTAAGATCGTTCATTCTATATCGAATTAATGCGGAAATGGCCACAATCGCAATTTCTCTTTTGCAATTCGCCATAATTGAGCAAGTCCGTGAGGCTCCAACACCAAAAATAAAATAATAAGTAAACCAACAATCACTAGTTGAATATGAGCGACAAGGCCCGTTGGCCAACCAAGAAAATCAGCACCAATGAGTTTTAGAATAACAGGCAATACAACAAGCAAAGCAGCACCAGCAAAGGAACCAAAAATAGATCCTAAACCGCCAATAATAATCATAAATAAAACAATAAATGACTTTTGAATTCCAAACGAATCACCAGCTTCTGCAGCACCTAAATAAACCGCAAAAAACAAAGCACCAGAAATCCCAACAAAAAATGAACTTATCGCGAAGGCTGATAATTTTGCCTTTAATGGATTCACCCCGATAATTTCAGCCGCAATATCCATATCACGAATTGCCATCCAAGTACGTCCAAGAGCGCCGCGGGTCAGGTTTCGAGCAATCACAGCTGAAACAAATGCAAAGATAAGACAAATCATGTACATAGCCCAAGGCTCGACATTAGGACCTGTCACCGGAATGGTGAAAACCGTACGTTCCGGTGCGTTGATCTGACCAGACGCTGAATAATTATAAAACCACGAAACTCTATTAAATAGCCATACCAGAAAAAATTGAGCCGCGAGCGTTGCCACTGCAAGATAAAACCCTTTAATCCGCAAACTCGGCAACCCAAAAACAGCGCCAATGACTGCCGTAATTCCACCCGCGATAATAATATGAATAACAATAGATACATCAGGAAATGCCGTCATCAATTTATAGCAAGAATAAGCTCCAACCGCCATAAATCCACCCGTTCCTAATGAAACTTGACCACAATAGCCTGTCAAGATATTGAGGCCGATTGCGGCAATGGAATAAATCAAAAACGGTGCCAAAATGGCGTTTACAAAATAGTCATTCACCAAGAACGGTAAAATGAGAAAGCTAATAGCCAATATGGCATAATATCGATATCGATCAAAAGCGATCGGAAAGGTCTGATTATCCTCAATGTACGATGTCTTAAAATCACCAGCTTCTCGATAAAGCATAAATCCCTACCTAATGATTTGCCATCATAGCGATTGATTTGTGTAACTTACATATGCAGTTTTGCAACCGGCTTTGATAACAGAAACCAACATTAACGCGAGCGAATTCACAATATTCATGAAAAAATACCTGCCTGTCTTTTCCTAAACTCTTTCAATAATCTTCTCCCCAAACAACCCCTGTGGTCTAAACACCAGAAATAACAAGGCGAGCATATAAGCAAACCAATTTTCTGTAGCGCCACCAATCATCGGACCGATAAGAAATTCAAAAAGCTTTTCACCTACGCCAATAATTAATCCGCCAACGATCGCACCGGGAATTGAAGTAAATCCACCGAGCATTAAGACTGGTAACGCTTTGAGTGCAATAAGCGATAATGAAAACTGAACACCGGATTTCGCTCCCCACATTATCCCCGCAACAAGCGCAACAAATCCAGCGACCGACCAGACCAAAATCCAAATATAGTTCAATGATATCCCAACGCTTAGAGCAGCCTGGTGATCGTCCGCGACTGCCCTCATAGCACGACCTTGCTTGGTATATTGAGAAAAAATCACCAGAACTGCAACAAGAAATATAGCAACAATTGTCGCAGAAATATCAAGATTGTCGACAAAGAAGCCATATCCAAACCATCCAAAAGTGACGGAATCAATGACGGTGTTTATTCCTTGCGGCAAACAAGTATCGGAATTTAAACAAACATTCAGAGTCTTAATTTCAGCCCCCCACATGAGATCGGCCACGCCCTCCAAAAAATAGGCCAAACCAATTGTCGCCATAAAGAGAATAATTGGCTCTTGTCCGATCAGATACTGGAAAATATAGCGTTGTACCGCCCATGCCATAAAAATCATAACAATGACCGTAAGAAGAATGGCAATGACTGAGTGTACTTCCCAACCAAAATAATGAATTTTTGTTCCAAAAATCGCATTGAATAAATGTGAAAATGGGACTTGGCCATTTTGTATTCCAACCAAGGTCATTGCAGCGAATAGGGCCATGACACCTTGAGCAAAATTAAAGATACCACTTGCTTTAAAAATCAGCACAAAGCCTAATGCGACAAGTGAATACATCACTCCAGCCATAAGACCGTTCAGCACAACTTCCGTGGCAAAAAGAACCTGATCAGGCATCAAGCCAATTCCTTAGGTTAAGTTTTTCATCAATCATGGCTGACCCCCAAATATGCATCAATGACATCTTGGTTGTTTCGAACTTCGTCAGGTGCACCGTCTCCAATTTTTCTACCATAATCCATAACAACCACACGATCACTCAAATCCATAACAACGCCCATATCATGTTCAATGAGCGCAATTGTCGTGCCGAATTCATCATTGACATCAAGAATAAAGCGCGACATATCTTCTTTTTCTTCAACATTCATTCCTGCCATCGGTTCATCAAGAAGCAATAACGAAGGCTCTGACACCAACGCACGTGCCAATTCCACTCTTTTTTTGAGGCCGTAGGGTAACCGAGACACTGGTGTTTTTCGAATATGCTGGATTTCCAAAAAATCAATAACCCGCTCTGCGTGATCTCGATTTTCCACCTCTTCACGTTCGCTTTGTCCTTTCCACAATGCTTGAGAGAAAATATTTGAATTCATATGGGTCAAACGCCCCGTCATGACATTGTCAAGAACAGACATCCCTTCAAACAATGCGATGTTCTGAAATGTTCTTGCGATTCCTTGCCGCGCTACTTGATAAGGCTTTAACCAAGGCCGTTTTTCGCCCCGAAACCAAATTTCTCCTTCTTGCGGAGAATAAAAACCGGAAATGACATTCAGCATTGACGACTTTCCAGCACCGTTTGGACCAATAATCGCCCGAATTTCTCCTTCCAGAATATCGAACGAAATCTCCTTAATCGCCACAACACCGCCAAATCGCAGAGTGATGTTTTTCATTTCCATCACCACGCTTCTCACAGAGTAGTCATCTGAACCTTTATTAACATCGGTTTTATTCATAATAAAGATAAAAAACTTTCTCTGCTAAGTGACGCATAATCATAATCCAAATGTCTGCTAAATCCTTCTTCATAATCAATACGACGTTATTCTGCTGCTATTTTTGCGCCGTCGCGATGCTCGGAAACTGAGCGAATTTCAAGCATTGCCTTTATAAATCCCTTTCTGCCATCCTCATAGGTAACTTCTGTTTCAGTTATGATGTTCTTTGATCCATCATAAAGTGCTTGGAGAATATCAGCATATTTCTCCTCAATGATTCGACGTCTCACTTTTCGCGTTCGAGTTAGCTCTCCATCATCTGCATCCAGTTCTTTATGTAATACAACAAATCTATGAATATGACATCCAGATAACATTTTATCTTCGCTTAACGTATTATTTGTCTCCACAATGTGATCTTCTATCATTTCCATGACCCGCGGATGACTTGCCAACTCTTGGTATGATCCGTAACCGATATTGTTTCGCTCGGCCCAGTTACTGACAGCTGTTAAGTCAATGTTAATGATTACAACACATTCGCTTTTGCCGTTACCGAAAAGTACAGCCTCAAGAATATTCGGGAAAAACTTTAATTTATTCTCAATATACTTTGGCGCAAAAAGTGACCCATCGGCCATTTTTCCAACATCTTTAGCACGATCAATAATTCGCAAATGACCCGTATCCGGCTCAATAAAGCCCGCATCGCCTGTCGCAACCCATCCATCTGTATTCTTTGTCGCTAATGTCGACTCAGGATTCATATAGTATTCTATAAATACCCCAGGCGATCTGAAGTATACTTCACCATTATCATCAATTTTGAGTTCAACGCCTTCACATTTTATACCAACGGTATCTGAGCGCACTTCACCATCAGGTTGTGCTGTAATAAAGACAGTTGCCTCAGTTTGGCCATAAAGTTGTTTGAGATTGATCCCAAGAGAGCGATAGAAATCAAAAATTTCCGGCCCGATTGCCTCACCGGCAGTATAACCAACTCGCACTCTCGAAAAACCAAGAGTGTTTTTGAGTGGTCCATAAATCAACAAATCCCCGATCCAGTATTTTACTCTGTCAGCAACAGAGACTGCCAGACCATCTAAAAGGGCAGGACCAACTTTACGCGCATGCGACATAAATCTTTCAAAGAGCCATTTCTTAATTGTGCCTGCATCCTCCATACGGATCATTACATGGGTTAATTGACTCTCAAAAATCCGCGGCGGCGCGAAGTAATATGTTGGTCCAATTTCACGCAGATCGGTCATCATTGTTTCAGCACTCTCTGGGCAATTTACACAAAATCCTGTCCAAAATGCTTGTCCGATTGAAAAAATGAAATCGCCAACCCATGCCATCGGAAGATACGCAAGGATATCTTCGCTTTGCCGCAATGAGTCAAATTTCGAAGAAGACTTTGCAGTCTCAATAACATTTCGATTTGAAAGAACCACACCTTTTGGTTTGCCGGTTGTTCCAGATGTGTACAACATTACGCATGTACTATCATAATTTAACTTTTCGCGTCGTAACTTGAGTTCATAAATTAATTTATCGTAAGCAGCCCGTCCTTGCTCTTGTACATGAGAAAACTGATGAAGTTGAGAATGATCATACTTTCGCAAACCCCGCGGGTCCAAGTAAATCATTTGCTGAAACTCGCGCAACTGATCTTGGACTTCAATTACTTTATCTACTTGCTCTTGATCACCAGCGATAACAAATCTGGCGCCACAGTGGCTAAGGACATATGTCATTTCTTCAGCAACTGCATCCTGGTAAACCGGAACGGGAATAGCTCCAACAGATTGTGCCGCAACAATTGACCAATATAAGTAAGGACGATTGCGCCCAATAATGGCGATAAAATCACCTTCTTGAATCCCGAGATTAATTAAACCGAGGGCGAGAGATTCGACTTCCCTTTCAACGTCAGCCCATGTCCAAGTTTGCCAGATTCCATATTCTTTTTCTCGATATGCAGGCACTTTTGCAAACTGAACGGCATTGCGCCGCAGTAATGCTGGTAATGAATGAAATTGTTCAGCATTTGTCAGATTTTTTGACAAGTGATTTACCCTCCCTTTATCATCTTCCATTTAAAGCATGATAGCGTTGAGTCAATTCAATGCCAATTGTGTGACGGAAAAATACAAAAAGTCAACCTAACACGGTGATCAGGCAAATTTTCTCATCCTCATGAGTTAAGAGAAAAATTCACATTAACTCAGGTTCTTGACAACATCATAAATTTCATATGGAGTTAATTTACCTCAGCCTTTAATCCACAAAATCATGGATATTTACATCTTCAGATTGTTCTTTTGATTACCAGTTCTGGTAAATATTTTGTCAAACAGTGATAACCTACAATTCAATATACTTGCCAAACAATTCAACAAAATAAAATTCGCGAATTTATTTGGAATTTCAACGCACAATTCCCATTTTGGCAGTATCAAAAGTCGAACACTCAAATAATGCAAAAAAAATACATCAACTATTCTGCCTTTCATTTGAAATAATCATTATAACAGCCGCATTAAATGATTACTATTTAAATGAACACTTTACAGTGCGGTCGAGAAGACTCGAAGCACCCAAGATTTCCTTTTTGTTACAATAGTTTAGAGGATTTATCAAGTTGAAGTGTAGTACAACCAGTCATTCCCGCTAACTTTTTTTCTTGATGCCGTGCGGGTGATTTTTGCGTCAAAAAAATATCCACCTACCCAGCAGGCATGACAAC
>JAPORV010000187.1 GCA_026710055.1 Aestuariivita sp. | reverse complement strand
CAGCGCCGCGCTCAGGCTGGTAAACCAGACATACGCGCCGCCGCTTTTGGCGCTTCTGGCGCTTCTGGCGCTTCTGGCGCTTTTCGGAGGCTCGTTGTGGGCAGGGGGCATGGCCAAGCCTTGCAGGGAATCCCGAGAGCGTTCATTATCAGCAAACCGACAGCCCTGTCAACCAAATACAAATAAGTACGAAAGCTCACGCTCCGCACGAGCAATCGGCGCAGTAGGTGGGTCCCAGTGGTAGCAAAATATGAGAAATTTCTATTGTTCTACTACAATCTATAACAAGAAATTACTTGCTTTTAGCTCAACTATTGATCAATATATTATATCCGAGTATCAAGCATTTACATTTCTTCAATTTACCTGTAACCTCTCTTAAGAAGGAAATTATGAAAGCGATCATTTCTCGCTATAGAAGGAAACTCTAGTTCAATTTGTTCGGCAAGATTTGACAGCACTTTATCACAAAGTATATTTGAATATTTCCCCTTGATTGCCTTATCATACCAAGAGGTTAACTCGCTAAAAGTTATGATTGCCTGAATACGGCTTCTCCAGCCAATCTGAGATAGCACTGAGTAAATTAACTCCTCTTCAGCGTCTTTACAAACGATAACTATCCGATCTGCGGAGATTGATTCTGCTATATCTTCTGCCACTTCCGTTGATATTGTAAGGTGTTTTATTTGAATCGCTAACCCAAAATTTCCCCACATATCTAATCCCCGATCCGCTGCGTTAGTTACTCCCACTCGAAACAATTTTGCGGGATACTTTTGTTGTGTATGGGAGAAGCTTTCTCCTAATATTTTGTTTGCAAATTCGCTGAATTCAAAAAGCAAAAAACTGTCTTTATCCTTAATGTCAACACTTATCTCCACTCCCAGCGCATCAATCAGAGAAGTAAATAACGCATAAACCACAATTTCATAAACTTTATCTAAACTTCTTCTGAGGCCAAGCTGTCGCTTAAACAATTCTAAAAATTGATCTAACGAAAAGTTGTCTCTTCTAGTGATTGCATAATCGAGAGCAGAGCTAAGGTCAGAATATTTCTCTTCAAACTTAGCATATATATGTTTCTCCACACCACCGGAAGTTTGCTTGTTTCTTATTCCGAGCAATCTGATAAGACTCGGAGGCAAAGCGTTTTCTTCAAACAGATTGTCCTGAAATTTTGCAGATGATGTTGAACACCTTCCTACAAGAATTCGACTTATATCGTCCC
The DNA here is from genome assembly GCA_026710055.1 of Aestuariivita sp. Taxonomy (GTDB): domain Bacteria; phylum Pseudomonadota; class Alphaproteobacteria; order Rhodobacterales; family Rhodobacteraceae; genus JAPORY01. The sequence goes on along the minus strand of JAPORV010000187.1, from coordinate 1,608 downwards.
TCCAAGATTTAGATTTTATCCGATAAGACTCCAAGTCATTAAGGTCAATATCTTGATGAACTCGATCTCTATATAATATCTCAGCGACTTGAATGGGCTTGTAGAAGTGTACTCTACTTTTGCTGATGACCCTATTCAAAGCGATTAGGGCGCTTTCGATTGTTTGATCATGATTCATCCCGATGCCTCCCTAAGGCAAAAATGCTGCGCTGGCCTGTGCTCTTTAAGTGAAACTAGTATTTGCTCCGCAATGGATTTGATTACAGGAACTGATACTGAGTTTCCTGCAATTTTCCTGACTTGTGAGTAGGGAACGTTAATCTTAAAACTGTCAGGAAAACCTTGCAATCTAAGCATTTCTCTTCCGGTCAGCCTGCGATTACCATTGACAACTAGATAGTTGTAACTTCCTCCAGCACGTAGCGCACAAGAGTAAGGCAATGGAGAGATGTTTCCACCAATATTCTCATGCCATATTGAAGGGTTTTTAGGTTTTACTTGTACCGCTTTGAATCTCTTGGCTCTAATTTTCTCCGACAAAAAATAACTGAGTGGAATATCTTCATCAGATTCCAGAATATCCGTAAGCGGTGCATAAAAACCGAGTGGTTTAGGAAATACGAAATCTATTTCGTCCTTAAAACCTACAATGTAGATGCGCTCTCTTTTCTGTGGTAGCCCGAAATCCAAAGTATTCAATACTTTATGGTATACAGTATATCCCATGTTAGTTAGCTTTTCTTGTATCGTCTGAAATGTTCTACATTGATCATGAGTAACGAGTCTCTTCACATTTTCAAGTAAAAATGACTTAGGCATTTTCTCTTGGAGTATCTTCTCAATGTTAAAGAACAATGTTCCTCTAGTATCCTTAAAGCCAAGTCCTTTTCCTGCAATACTGAAAGCTTGGCAAGGAAAACCCGCTAATAAAATGTCATGATCTGGTACGTCGCGGGGGGAAATTTCGTTGATATCACCAAAAGGCTTCTCCCCATAGTTTATACCATACATTGATTGCGCATGTGTATCTATTTCCGAAGAAAATACATTCTTACAGCCGAAGTAATCGAAACCCATTCGTATTCCACCAATTCCAGCAAACAAGTCGATTGTCTTCATTGCCATACCAAACCTATACAGATCCAAATTCTTGGTTCGTCCAAACTTCATAGCTTCAACTCCAATTTAATAGACTCATTCCTAGTCCGTCGATGCACTTGCTTTATCCCGCTCTTTTTCATATGGATCGGCAGAGAGCCATAATGCCTATAATAGTCCGTATGGGCTGAAACGCACATACGGACTGCATTGCCAAGTTTGAGCGCATGGTAACGCCCTCTCGAAGCAATAGCAAGGTTTTCCCGTTCCAAATTTTCCCGTTCCAAAGGGCGCGACGACCAACGGCATACAAACAGGACGCAAAGCGTGGGCAATGACAGGGGTTTACAACAAGGACTCAAAGCGGTGCCGTGGAGTTGCGGATGACGACTTCGCATTCGAAGGTTGTTTTGGGGGCTTTGGGGGCGCGGCCGTTGAGTTTGTCGATGAGTAGTGCGGCGGCGGTTTGCGCCATCTGGATGATCGGCTGGCGCACCGTGGTCAGGGGCG
>JAPORV010000347.1 GCA_026710055.1 Aestuariivita sp. | reverse complement strand
TTCGTGAGAAGGAGCGAGAGCGTCTGAAGCGCCAGCACCGTCGCGCCGCTTAATCGTCAATTCAAAAAAACAGGCTTCTGACCGGACAGGCGGGGTCTGTCTGCTGCGTCATTTTGGCGGAAATGTCTGCCAGTTGAGGCCACTGGACATCGGGTAATCGGCAGTTGTGCGGTAAAATTCCCCAATAAATTTGATATTGCGATGAAAAATATTCATATTTTTCTCTTGGCAGTCGCCAGAAAGAGGGAGAGGGTTAACAGACACTAGTTATTCAATTATCCAGACAGGTAATAATTTCGAGTTTACAAGTTTATAATCACTGCTGTCTTGTTAAAAATCGAATATATTCGACTGGTTAGAGGGCACTTCAGGTTGGAATGTGTATTAGGATTTATTCAGCAGCTGATTTCATTTAATTTTTTCAAATATGGTCACATCCAAAATGTGTAGAATTGTATAGCGGCTCCACTCACACTTGAGTCGTTTTTTAATGATGGGCCACTTGCAGCGTATAAAGTATCACAATATAACGCACAGCAAAATATTTGTTTTCTTGACCAATACCTTCATCGTACCACCCTTGACGATGATGGAACTCTATCGCGCATCATGACAAGTCGCGTTATTTTTCAAGTAGATCAAGTAGCATCACCGAATAACATCCTTTCTCGGAAGGGTGTGGTTCGCATATGGTGTGGAAGCACTCTACTACATTCCCAGCAAAAGCGAATAGTAGCGGCGAAAAAGGTAAGATAGGGAAAAATGTAGATCAATCGGATGATATTTCGCAAAATCAGGTGAATCTTGCGTGATGAGCAAAATTCGACAAATAATTATCGTGTTATATCAATGGTTTACAAAATTCGCCCCACACCATATGAGAACCACACCCTCTCGAAACGTCCGCCAATGCCGTCAAAACACACATTTGGATCCCGATGACTGATTATGTATGTGTGGCCATCATTAAGAAACGACTCAAATGTAAGTGGAGCCTCTACACAACTCTACACATTTTGGACATGACCATATTTGAAAAAATTGAATGAATCACCTGCTGAATGGATTCTAATACACATTCCAACCTGAGGTGCCCTATAACCAGTCGAATGTATTCGGTTTTTAACAAGATAGTAGTGATATGATGCATGTTTTGTGGTCAATTGTTGTTTTTTTAGCAAGACACATTTAGGTATTCAAATAATCTCTCTATTATTAGCCGACTTAATGGGGTACGATAAAACCCGCTATTTTTCTTGAAATTTCTGTCCAAAGTGCCAATTTTGATGCGTTCTTAAATCTCTTAATAAACACTCAAATAATTCAAAACACTTATTACTTATTCAGCGCTGAATTTTATTCAACCAACTTTAGGTTTTATTGCCTCAAAGGCTGGTTTGAGATGATTGGCGCTAAAGTCCTTGAGTAGAAGTTAAGATGAATAGCTGGTATATCTGTGCATTTTTTAGTTAATCGCCATTGAAATGTTTTGTGACTTAAGCCTTTGAATAATCCGTGAGCGCTAGTAAGATTGGAAATTGATTTTCAATTAATTCAACTTAGGTTAGCTGATGACTTCAAAAAAAACCCTTGTTCAAGGAAATTTAGTTGAAAAGGTTTGTTCAACAACTATTAAATCAACGATTAACCGAAAACCGATTGAGATTAATGAATTATCAGATCAAGAATTGATTGAACTCTTGTTTAAAGCAAATTTAACGAATGTGGAATCATTCGCGGAAGAAATCTTGGCAAGAGGTATCGGCGATTTAGCAATTGTATCACTTGGAAAACTTTGGGAGCGATTTCGTGGACATGATTTAAAGTATCCTAAGGAACAAGTTGTCGTATTGAAGACACTTGGTCAAATAGATCAAAATGCTACACGAGATTTATTGTTGAGAATAATGAGCTCTGGATCATGTCCTGAGTCGTTACTGCCTTTGTTATTGGAAAGTGCGATTAAAGTGAGAGTGAAGACATCACAACAACAGCTAATAGGTTGGCTAAAACACAAGAATTCAGAAATTCGCCTTCTAGCCTGTTCACTCATGAAATTTGGAGTGAATTTAACTCTTGATGTCTTTAAATTGGGTTTGGCTGATCATTCTAACCGGGTGCGTCGTGAGACACTCATTAGTATGGGCTTATGTGGCTATGAAGAAGCCAAAAGCGGTTTGCTAAGTGAATTGGAAAGTAATCCGACAAGTCACGTGATTTACGCCCTTGAGTCGATTATTGATGAAGATATCATTACGCATCTTGGTCGGCGCGCAGAATCATCGCCTGATCTTTTGGGGGTGATTATTGACGTGCTTCAATTGAGTGAAAGTCCAAGAGCGAAGGCAGTTGTGAAAAGGCTTTCTAAGCCAGGTTAATAAAATGGATTTTGACTTGAACGACTAAGTTATGTTTATATCCGTGCTTAATTTGAATATGATAGAGAGTTTGAGAGTGTTGAATTTGATATTGATTCGTTGTGAAAGCATTATTTCTGAGAATGGCTTCTATGAGGGTTTTCTTATTAAGTTTGCATAAAAATCCATATGTGGCATTTCATGCGGAATCAATTATTTGGTTGCAATATGGGAATCCATCGGTCTTTACTTCGTAAAAAGGGTTTACTGTAGAGCCTTCATGGCATGAGCCTAGTATACCATTTTTATTGTATTGATGGGTATAGGGACTTTAGTTTGATGCGGGCACCGTCGGTTGTGAACCGTCAGTTGACGGAGTGTTAGGCGGGGTTGCGATGATCCTGCCAGGCACGTACTTCCCGAACCATTGTCTCCCGGTCAGGAATGCGTCGCGCAAGGCATTGCCGCGTGAGCACATTGATCT
>JAPORV010000003.1:2760-2843 GCA_026710055.1 Aestuariivita sp. | reverse complement strand
TTGACGCTCAGCGGGTCATGTTGACCCATCCAAAGAGCGGTTCAAGCAACGCTCCCGTGTTGAGCGGGTGAACACGGCGTTAA
>JAPORV010000003.1:0-2707 GCA_026710055.1 Aestuariivita sp. | reverse complement strand
AGGACAGCTATGGGGGTCGTCATCTCCGGGTTCGGGGTGCGGCGAAGGTTGCGTATCATTTGTTTTTCGGTATTTTCGCTCTGACTGTTGATCAGTAACGAAGACTGCGCACCTGATAGCACCGTTCATTCTATCTTTGGCGTCGAGGCACATGCCGTCGACGGGTTCCGCTTGCGCGGATATTTGTACTCTGCCCACTATGGTGATGATGTGAGCTGGTTTTATCGAGAAGTCGACTTCTGAGGGCTTGCATTTATCGAGCGATTGTTTAAATTTTATATATCTTTTTTTCCGCCATCACGTCCAAAATTTCCGCTGACTTTTGCAAGTGGCTCTCAAGTGAATATTAAATTGTAGGGTAGTATGAATTTAATGCTTCCAAAACTTCAACCTGAAGCGTCTTTGGATGTGAACAATGTTTATCACGGTAACTCAATTGATCTTATCAAGCGCGTGAAAAGCCAGAGTGTTCACCTTATTTTAAGCGATATACCGTATGGAATAGGAATGGAAGACTGGGATGTTCTTCACGAAAATACGAATGCCGCTTTTCTTGGATCAAGTCCAGCCCAGAAGACTGCTGGAGCTATTTTCAAGAAGCGAGGTAAACCTATTAATGGTTGGTCGGAAGCAGATCGGGCGATCCCTAGACAATATCAAGAATGGTGTTCTCAATGGACGGGAGACTGGTATAGAGTTCTTAAGCCTGGTGCTAATGTGTTCATTTTCGCTGGCCGTCGATTGTCTCATAGATGCGTTTGTGCAATGGAAGACGTAGGATTCAGCCTAAAGGACAGTCTTGCATGGATTCGACCACGAGCACCTCATCGAGTGCAAAGACTAAGCATTGTCTATGATCGACGAGGCGATTTGTCTTCGGCAAAAGATTGGGATGGCTGGCGAGTCGGAAACCTTCGCCCGATATTTGAACCAATTCTTTGGTTTACTAAACCTTACAAAATTGGAACAACTATTGCAGACAACGCCCTCAAACATGGTGTAGGTGCATATAATGAAAAAGCACTTCTACGTTACATGAAAGAGCCTGAGAATATTCTAAGAATAGGAATGGAAAAAAATGAAAGTGGTCTTCACCCTACGCAAAAAGCTGTTCGATTGATGCAGGCACTCATTGAAATGACTACGAGAGAAAAACACCTTGTTTTAGACCCTTTTATGGGGAGTGGTTCAACACTTGTTGCGGCGCAAAATCTTGGAAGGCGATACATGGGTTTTGAAGCAAATTATGATTATGTGGAAATTTGTAGAAGTCGCCTCACTGGCGACCTTTTTTCATACTAAGATTCATTCATCAGTAAATTATCTGTCATTGCTTCAATTGTTTGAATACGCCGGTCAATTTTATTCATTTCAATCAATTTCTTGAGTGCTTCTTCATGTGACAATCGCATAATTTCTTCCCTTTCTGAGGCATAATAAGTAAGAGCAATTTCCTTCGATATATTAATGCTTTTCATGGTTGCGATTTTTTCAACTTGCCACCACTCAGCAATGTTTTTCCTGCAATCAAGCATAACGCGATTAACCGCTTGCCAATATGCAATAGCATCTTTTGATGGGTTCATTGCTTGAACAGTTTTAAAAACGGTATGCAATAAATCAATCACCATATTTTGTCCTCATGTTTCGGCTAAACGGGTCAGAACAGCCAAATGCGAGTAAGATAAAATACAAACATTTCTCATGCATGCTTGTTGATAGATTTGGCTGTTCCGTGAAGGTAATTGATAAAGAGGGCACACAACCATAGCGAATGGTTTTCCACGCTTCCAAAAGTCCATCGCTTGAATTTTGAAATCTTTTTGGTTTTTAGCAGTGCGGCTTAGACGAAAAACTTTTGCGTCCGCGACAAAGCTATATTCTTTAGCGAAAGATTCCACATCCGCAGCGTCAGCTCGCTCCGTCAGCACTGTACTCTTGAAACCAATGAAACTGTAGGCCGCAGAAATTAGTGCATCCGTATATTTTGATTAGAGTTTTTCTTCGCTAGAATCATGCCTGTACGATTCTGGTATTGCCGAACATAATCGTAGATAACTAAGAAGCGCTGATAATCCGTCCTTCAATATTTCATCCGAAAGCTTTGCTTCCACTCTTCTTGAGTCTGTACCAAATTGACCACCTAATTTGAAAATTTCATCTATCCAACAGAGCCTACGCTCAATCGCCCCTTCTGAGATAACTCCAGTCATTCGATTTAGCATCCTGATGCTTATTTTCATTATGTGGTCAACCAAAAGAACGATTTTTTGTAATTACAACATAATTTATCCTTGCAGTTTAAATTGACTCAAAGTAATCATCAAATTATTGATGAAATGCGCAAATGGATTTTTAGGAGGAAATCAATTTGGCGCAGAACATCGCCAAAGACGTCATACGAGAGGCTGTTGAGGCTATTGGTAGTGTCTGTAAAAAAACCCTAAATTCGATATTAAAACGCTGAAAAAGTTGACTCTTTTGTCATTTTTCTCTGGCGAAGATTGCGGGTATTTGGGACAATATCAGCAATTATCACCAAGATTTGCCCCAAATCAGCAAATCTTCGCCAGAATCTCACAAAAGAAAGGTCACATTATGCGCACATCCTTCGCCATACAACCCCTTCTTGGCAATACTGCCATCGAACAACTCACCTTCGACCCTAACTCCCGCGATGATACCGAAGTTCTCTGCTATGCCTGAC
>JAPORV010000147.1 GCA_026710055.1 Aestuariivita sp. | reverse complement strand
TCCTCATGCAGCTCGCCGTCCTGCTCCTGCTCGCACTCGCCCCGGGCCTCGCCACGGTGTTGCCGGAACTGTTGCGGAATTAGCAGCCGAAGGCCCGCATTACTTCCGTGGCGGAGGCGGAGGCGGGGGCGGCGGAGGCTTTGGCGTAGCGGAAGCGGACCCGCGCCCAGCTCCTTTCTTGATGGGACTGCCATTTGCGGAGCCAGCCCTCCGCCAAGGTGGAATGGATGGTTGCTTGGCCATTAGTCGATCTCCTCAGCTTTCTCACTATTCATTGGAACGAACTCGACCATTATAACCTCCTTGGCCGGGATGAGAACCGATACAATCCCAGAAAACGGGTTCTCCTCGTTCCGTTCCTCTGCAACATCGTCGTCTCTGAGCCATTTGGCAGCAGCAACCCGAAAATGACCAATGCTTGGATCGCTCGGCCACTCCTCGGCATATCCGTATAACCTTCGCTCTCCCTTGAGGTGCAATACAACGAAGCATGAATCGCCTTGACTGGTGAAAGCCGAAAACCACTCTGAAGGGTATGAATTTTCCCTGGTAATGCGCAGATATCGAAGGGGCGCATGCAGCCAATCGCTGTTTGTGATGGTTGTGGCAAGCAAGCCAAGACAAACTGCCACAACAATGGAAAACACGTCCTGCCAGCTCTGAATATCTGGATAGGCGGGCTGAAAACCGAACGTCTCTTGGAATAGAAATTCGGAAATGGTCTGCCCGATCAATGTAAAGATCAGAGCCACCACAACTCTATCAAAAGCGCCGGGTTTTGGGTGGGAGGTTAGCGAATAGAATACCGCTGCCGCGATGAATCCCGGCAATAGAAAAATGAGAGAAGCCACGATCTCACTATTAGCCCAATTCATATGCACAACCTCCCACGTAAAAATGCCAAACTTGAGTGCTTGCGAAATAGTATAGGAAAAATTCTCCCATTCCGCCCAACTTTTCTACTATTATGACAAAATGATGAAGAGAAAAATCTGTGGGCGCGATCAATTCGACACTCTGGTATGAAACAGACTTTAGTGGCACAAACTACTTTAGAAGGTGATCGGTTATAAACTCTATAATTATTGCATTTCTCTGTTTGATGTGATTCTTGGTCCAGATGTCTCCACCTTTGGTCATTCCTTCAATATTTCTTTGCTGTATTAGATATTTATAGCTTGCCCGTTTCTCTACAAAAGGCTTGTTTCCGAGTACACGGTTATGGTATCGCGAAATCAACAAATAGTTTCCTAGGCAATTTAGGTATTGCTCCCTAAATTCTTGATCATATACATCATAACCGTTGCTAGGATTTTCCGTAACTGGAGCTATGTGTTCCAACTCTGGATCTTCTATTTTGTCAAATCTAGTTAGCCCGTAGCTACCTTTTACTGAAGATTCAAGGTGATTTTCATATTTCCATAGAATGAACTTCGCTATTTGGTGATTAATGTGACCTCCTCTTACTGCTTCCGCAAGTGCATCGTTGCTCCAATATGAGTACCACCAATCATCGGAACTAGATTTAGCTTGTTTCATTCTACAGATAGCAGCAATTATACTTTCAATTCTGGAATCCTTCTCTGAAAAATTTGTGAAAGATTCTTCCAGCCTTGATTCCATCACAGCCCTAGTTCGAATAAGTCGGTGCCTTACAAGCAATGACTCAAGATTTGTACAAAGTCTGCGCAAATCATCTTTTGCGAGATCGAACTTGTATGCCTTAATAATAAATGGCATGGCGATTCCGATTCTGCCAAGCGTCACTATAGAATGCAATTCATGATAATTCTTTACATCTTCGCAATAAAATGTTTTAAGGTACATAAAGCCTTCATGAATTGACTCTGTGAAATCCTCTATAAAAGAGAGAGGTTCTTCTTGAGAAAGCTTGTGATCCGCTTTGCTGATTACATCTGTTTCAAGCAATGAGTTGAAATGAACTCTTGTGATATAGAGCAAAACGTTGTCCTCATTTACATTTTGCTCTATGTGCGATATTGAATTATATATTTCTTCAAACCGAAGATTCAGTTTGTCAAGAAAATAAATCTTTCTCTTTTCATCGCGCGCAAGAAGATGAATATTGAACATAAATTGAGCCTTTATTATCTCCAAATTTGAAGGCTTCTTGCCTCTACTATTCTGGAATACAAACATTTGGATTGCTTCAGATCTGTCAGCAACCAAGTGGGTTGTGCATCGAGCAGATTTTATGTTTTTGAGCATATCTTTACAATAACTTTCCTCGCAGCAAGACAATCTCTTCTCAAAGAAATCATGAGCCTTTTTTATACGCTCGGCCGACTTAGTTTTAGTTACTATTCCACTCCTTGCTGATGTTCCGTTTATAATGTAGTCATCGAAAAAGACTTTATCATATCGTACCGTAGAAAAGCGGCCAGCTTCAATTAAGTTGTCGTAATCCTGCTGCTCTTGTATGGTAAGATCGCGTAAAGATCGTAGCCTTCGAAACAGAATGGTCAGAAAAATTACTATTGTTGTCAAACGCTGTTGTCCATCGATTATTCCCAAGTCTGATTTATTCTCTTCAAAGAGGAAATGGCCTAAATAGTAAGGCCATTTTTTGTTACTTTTGTTGTATTCTTCTAGGTCAGATAAAAATTTATTTACTTGTTTTTGGGATTTACTGCTTTCACTATCCGTGTCCCAAGAATAAGCTCGTTGGTAATCAGGGACATAAATCGTGTTCTTTGCCATCATGTTTCTGATGTTTGTAGATGTGTCTCTGATATTAGTAGATTGATCCATGATCGATTGTTTCCTAATCCAGTGGCAGGCGGCGGGCTTCGATGAAGGCTTCTTCGGCGATTTGGCGGTAGT
>JAPORV010000421.1 GCA_026710055.1 Aestuariivita sp. | reverse complement strand
CACCTGGTCATCAAGTGGTGTGGAACGGGTATTTTCGGTTGAGCATGGGGGCTCAGACGCTGGAGCGGTCGATTCGTCAGGGTGACCTGAGTGCGCAGAAAAAGCTACTTGTTCTGTGAAAAAATGGCCAATGGGCAGGTGTCCACTCCGTCAATCTTAATGCTTCCGGTCTGGCCTCGTTCGCATAGGCAGTTACGAATGTTCTGCGGGGTTACGGGGCTGATGGAGAAGCATCCGCTTCTGCCGTTCGTAATGGAAAGATTATTGATGATGTAGATTTCGCCTGTCATGACGTCCAGCGGCTTGACCTAGCAAAACTGAAACCCCCGAAAACACAATCAGCACCAACACAACAAAAACCTGCAATGGGGGATGAGGCCAAGCGGACCCGTGAGGCCCTGACTTATCTTTCATCCGAACTGCATGACGAGTGGATCCGCATAAGCCAGGCCTTGCATCACTGGGACAAGGGTAAAGGTTTGATCTATGGGCCGAATGGTCGAACATGTCCAGCAAATGGGATCCGCATGAAGATCAAAAAAGGTGAAAACCTTCGGCAATTATGAAGGCAACCTGATCACCATTGCCAGTTTATTCCAAGCCGCGCAGATAAACGGATACCGACACAACCGCACCGCACAATACTAGGGATTTAAGGCTGACAGGAACGGTGAGGTATCATAAAGGCTGTTTTTCTTTTCAAAACATCTATTCAGAAATTGAGTCCCGAAGCAGTCTCAATTTACCTTGTGCCACGATTTCAGGTAAGGTGAGTTCGTATTGGTCCAAGAAATTTATATGGTGTCAGAGAACGGGGGACAGACGTGCGAGCGCCAATTCAACATCATCGAGATAAAAGTACCGCGACAGTTGTTCAGCCGAAGGATCTCCTGCGAAGTGTCCAGAGATCTCCCGTTGTTCGTTAGTCAGAAATCGTGTTGGCGTGATGTGCTAAACTCCTAACATAAGCAACAATACCTTGCAGCGCGCAAAACAGTATCGAATGATTCTCACGAAAGAACTGATGAACTGCTCGCCATTTCACTGTAGTCCAAAGGCAAGTTGGAAAAGCCATAAAATCTTATCACATTCACAAACCGTCCGAATAACAAAGGTCACATAAAAACTGTCGGGTTGCTTTTGGGTATAAAATAACGCAATTTATTGGTGCCGAATCTCAAGCGACGCTAACATCCATAATAGCATCGGGTGTAATCTGCTCATCGCTCTTCAAATTACTTTCCAAGGCAATGCCGTTAATGGCTTCAAAGAACATTACGAAAAACCTCTAATCAAGGGGGTGAGTAATTAACTTTAAAACTCAATTAAAAATTATTGTTGCATAGGAAACTAATAAATGGAATTAACAACTAGACGGTCTATTTCTGCGCAAGTGTGATTAATTCCAAAACACTCGGGCCAATTCCTTCAACAATTTTCTTTACTCCAGCGGCGTTTGGATGCAACCCATCGGACTGCATTAAGTCACGTACTTTCGCCGGATTATTTTCAGAATCGGTCATTCCTACAAAAAAGTTATCAAGGAGTAGCGTACCATAATCCTCAGCTAATTCGGCATAAATAGCATCAAATTGTCGTTTATAGTCCACGCCATAATTTAACGGAGCAAGCATTCCAATCAACAAAATTTCGACATCTAATGACTTTGCAACTTGCAAGATTTTGCTTAAGTTCTGTTTGCTTGTACTAGGGTCAATGCCTCGCAATATGTCATTGGCACCTAAAGCAACGATTATTGCATCAAATTTTTGTTCAAGCGTCCATTCGATTCGTGCGACAGCTCCCGCTGTGGTATCGCCCGATAATCCCGCATTTGTGACCGCAACATTTGCTCCCTGTGCGAACAACCATTGTTCCAGTTGAGGGACAAACCCTGCCTCTGGGACTACCCCATAACCCTGCGTGAGGCTATCACCAAACGCAACAATTCTTACAGGCTCGCAAATCGCCGAACTAGCAAATAGGAAATACAATATTAAGGAAAATAACTTGCGGTTCAATTTTCTTACTCCATATCAAAGCACAATAACAGAAGTATAAAACCCTATGCAAGAAGCGATACTTACTCTAAAGAATGTCAATTTATCACTCAATAGTAATGCGGGTCGTGTTGTCATTCTGCAAAAAATCTATCTTAATATTAAGCATGGGGAATCACATGCTCTTGTTGGTCCGTCTGGATCAGGAAAGTCATCCCTACTAATGTTAATGGCTGGACTGGAGCAAGCCACAAGCGGAGAAATCTTATTTCTTAACCAAAACTTATCGACAATGAATGAGGATGCTTTAGCAAAATTCCGTCTTGAAAATGTTGGTGTTGTTTTTCAATCGTTTAACTTAATTCCCACAATGACCGCAATTGAGAACGTGGCAACACCATTGGAACTAGCGGGCTCTTCCGATGCGTTCAACCGAGCAGCGGAAGAATTGAAAATCGTTGGACTAAACCATCGTGCTCATCATTATCCAAACCAACTCTCAGGGGGCGAACAACAGCGTGTCGCTTTAGCCCGGGCGTCTGCACCACGACCTACTATTTTTTTTGCTGACGAACCAACTGGTAATCTTGATGCCACGAACGGTGCTTTGGTCGTGGATTTACTTTTTCAACTGCGCGACCGATATGGAGCCACACTTATTCTTGCGACTCATTCACCTGATCTTGCTGCAAAGTGTGATCGTATCGTTCGATTATTTGATGGACGCATCAAAAATAATGAAGAAATTGAGATGCATACATGACGTTAGCAGTTTCCGCAAACTTCGCTTGGCGAGAATTACGTGGCGGATTGAGTGGCCTTAAAATTTTTCTTGCATGCCTTGCTTGCGGGGTGGCAGCCATCACGGCCATTGGCACCGTGCGCGCATCAATCGAAGTTGGCCTCGCTAAAGAAGGTACTACGCTACTTGGTGGTGATGCACAAATGGAATTTGCCTATCGTTTTGCAAACGATATGGAACGCATATGGATGTCAAACAATGCTGCTAACATATCTGAGGTTGTCGAATTCAGGTCGATGTTGACTGTAGATAGACTTGACAGAACCGAGCGCGGATTGACGCAAATTAAGGCAGTAGATGATGCTTATCCATTGAAAGGCGATATTATTTTGGCACCACGCCAAACTTTGTCGGAAGCATTGAATGGACGACACGGGATTCCTGGTGCTGTGATTGATGATGTCCTCATAAAACAAATGGGTCTGAGTATTGGTGATATTTTTCGTCTTGGAAACCAGGATTTTGTTTTAACAGCCGAACTTATCAAAGAACCGGACAATACGCTGGGTGGGCTTGGTTTGGGCGCACGCACAATTGTGAGTACCCAGGCTTTAGACAATGCAGGATTACTCGCACCCGGCACTCTATTTTCTACAAAATACAGGCTAAAATTGCCTCAAAATATCAATATTGCTGATTTTAAGCAACGCGCGGTATCAGAATTTGAAGGTACCGGAATGCAATGGCTGGACTCAAGAAATGGCGCACCACAAACAGCAGAATTTGTGGAACGACTAGGCGCATTTCTTATCCTTGTCAGTCTTTCTGGATTGGCTGTTGGTGGTATTGGAATCTCGACTTCTGTAAACACTTATCTCACGCAAAAGACTGCCGTCATTGCGACCCTGAAAACTCTCGGCGCTAACCAAGCAATCATTTTTCAAACGTACTTTTTTCAAATTGGATTTTTGGTGCTTATTGGTATATCAGTTGGTCTGCTTTTGGGGACTCTATTGCCTTGGATATTTAGTTCCTTGCTTCAATCTGTTTTGCCTTTCCCAATTGTTTTTAAATTATATTTTTTTCCGCTGATAGAAGCAACAATCTACGGTATACTGACTTCATTTATTTTTTCATTATGGCCGCTTTCCAGAACAAGAGATGTGCGAGCATCTTTATTATTTAGAAACTCGCTTTCAACAACCAATTTTCTTCCTAAATTTCGATATGCAGTTGGCATATTTATTCTTCTAGCAACCCTGATTTTATTAGCAGGTTGGTTTAGCGATGCCATGATGCTCACATTTTGGCTTGCGAGTGGCATCGTAACGGCACTTACTGCGCTGAGTTTGGTTGCCGTTGGCATTCGAGCATTTGCCAGGCGACTAAAAAGTACTGTGCGAAACTTTCCAGCCCTTCGCTGGGCATTTTCAGCGATCAGTGATCCTAAAGAAGGTACCCTACCAATTATTTTGTCATTAGGCCTTGGACTGTCGGTACTGGCAACTATTGGACAAGTAGATGGAAATTTACGTAAAACCATTTCAAGTAACTTACCGGAACGAGCACCATCATATTTTTTTATCGACATTCAACGCGATCAATTGTCTAAATTTAAACAAACTGTAGAAACTGATCCCGCGGTCTCTCATCTTGAAACGGCGTCTATGATCCGTGGAGTTATCACGCATATTAATGATATTCCAGCCGTAGACGTGGCGGGCGAGCATTGGGTTCTGGAAGGAGATCGAGGGATTACTTATTCTACAGAAATTCCTGAAACAACTAAATTGGTTGAAGGAAAATGGTGGAGCATTGATTATCAGGGCCACCCGCAGGTCAGTTTTGCTGCCGAAGAAGCAACCGAGCTTGGTTTGAAAATCGGAGATCACATAACAGTCAACGTATTAGGTCGTGATATTGTCGCTAAAGTTACATCTTTTAGGGAAATCAACTTTTCGAATGCGGGTATTAATTTTATCATGCATATGAATCCGTCTGCTCTTACAGGGGTACCACACAGCTTTATCTCAACTGTGTATGCTGAAGCAGTTGCTGAGGCACGTATATTGCGAAATATAGCCGAACAATTTCCGAATGTAACAGCGATTCGCGTTCGTGATGCTATTGAACAATTTGAATCGATTCTTGCTAATATCGCAAACGCGACAACTTACGGTGCGATGACCAATCTCGTGTCAGGGTTTCTCGTTTTGCTTGGCGTAGCGATCGCGGCGGGGTCTGCACGAATCTACGAAGCTGCAATCCTCAAAACGCTTGGAGCTAACCGTAGTTATATATTGATCAGTTTCGCTCTACGATCCTTCATTCTCGGGATGGCTGCAGGCGGCATTGCGCTTGCGGTGGGGATTATTGGCGGTTGGGCTATCAGTTACTATATTTTTGATACCGAATTCACAATCATTTGGTCAGCAGCGATTGGCATAATTTTCGGCGGCATAGTTGCTTCATTGCTCGCGGGTTTATTATTTATTTGGTATCCACTCTCGGAAAGACCGGCCACTGTTCTTCGTAAAAGATATTAAGTGAGAAAGAACATCTGGCTGAAGCGAGAACCTTAGAATTCGTGATTAATGTTTGTAAAGGATGTTGAAGATAAACGACTCACTGAGATCACAGATAAAGTGATACATTATTGAAAAGTTCGTGATTAAGTCGCTTTAACGGGAATTTCCGTGATATTTTTCGTCATTTGAACAAAATATCCTAATTTGACGGTTGTTCAAAAAACATTGTTAAAATTGGGTTAGGATTTACATATTTAACGAAAATTGCGTTCTGGGCAAATTCAGTATCAGATTGACTCTCTTTTGCGTAATTCAATTTGTCAAATGTAAATGGTATATTTTATCGCGAAAATTTCTTGTGTTTCAGCCTTCTTGGCTCAATAGAGTTAAGCTCAAGTCGTCTCTTCTTATCAGTTTCATACTCTCCGAAATTTCCTTCAAACCATTCAACATGAGCATTTCCTTCAAAAGCCAGAATATGTGTACATATGCGGTCTAGGAAGAAACGATCATGGCTAATGACAATGGCACAACCAGCAAAATCTACCAATGCGTCTTCAAGGGCACGAAGTGTTTCAACATCTAAGTCATTTGTGGGCTCATCCAGAAGAAGAACGTTCCCACCGTCTTTTAATAATTTGGCGAGATGAACTCTATTGCGTTCGCCACCAGAAAGCAAAGATACTTTTTTTTGCTGATCGCCACCTCTGAAATTAAATGATGCGCAATATGCACGAGAGTTTACCTGGGCATCGCCTAATTGAATGATTTCTGCCTCATCGGATATTGCCTGCCAGACATTATCGTTATCATGTAGATCATCACGTGATTGATCGACATATGCCAGCTTAACTGTATTACCAAATTCTATTGTACCGTTGTCAGGCTGCTCTAGACCCGTAATCAACCTCAATAAAGTCGTTTTTCCTGCACCATTTGGGCCGATCACGCCAATTATACCCCCAGGTGGTAAAGAAAAGTTTAAGTTTTCAATAAGTTGTTTCTTTCCTAAGTGTTTGGTTAATCCCGTGACTTCAAGGACTTTATCACCGAGACGTGGTCCCGGAGGAATGATAATTTGCGCCCTGTCTATTTTCTCTCGTTCGGATTGTTGGGCGAGTTCATTGTAGGCATTTACACGCGCCTTTTGCTTCGCTTGGCGTGCTTTTGTCCCTAGTCGAATCCAATCCAATTCTCGCTGGAGCGTTTTTTGGCGAGATTTATCTTCTCTTGCTTCTTGTTCAAGCCTTTTTGCCTTTTGTTCTAACCATGCTGAATAGTTTCCTTCATAAGGAATCCCCTGTCCTCTATCAAGTTCAAGAATCCAACTAGTGATATCATCAAGAAAATATCTGTCGTGGGTAATGATTAAAATTGTGCCTTTATAGTCAATCAAGTGTCGCTGAAGCCAAGCGACAGTTTCAGCATCAAGATGGTTTGTCGGCTCGTCTAACAGAAGCATGTCGGGTGCTGCCAACAACAGCTGGCACAATGCTACTCGTCTTTTTTCACCGCCCGATAGTGAATTTACTGCGGTATCGTCTATTGGACAGCGAAGCGCCTCCAATGCAACGTCAATTTGTGAATCGATATCCCATAGGTTTTGGCTATCTATTTCATCTTGTAATGTGGCCATTTCATCGGCATTTTCATCCGAATAGTTCATGGCTAATTCATTGAATCTATCGAGCTTGAATTTTTTATCTGCAATTCCTAGCATGACATTTTCCCGGACATTGAGAGTATTATCGAGTTCGGGTTCTTGAGGAAGATATCCAACACTGATACCCTCTGCTGACCATGCTTCACCTGAAAAGTCGGAGTCTTGACCTGCCATGATTTTCATAAGTGTTGATTTGCCTGAGCCGTTTACGCCAACAACGCCAATTTTCACGCCCGGCAAGAAACTAAGGTTAATGTTTACAAATGTTTTTTTTCCGCCAGGATAAGTTTTTGAAACGTCTTGCATGTGATAAACATATTGGTAAGCGGTCATGCTCGCACTCCGTTTTCAAGTATAATATTTCTCCCAGTCTATAGGGATGTAAAAGCGAGACAGCAAATGTTAAAATAGAAAAATCATGATCAGTCTATTTAAAGAAAAATGTTTGTAGAAACACCAATCGTTCGACCACGGCAATTAATTGGGCTTTTGGGTGGTTCTTTTGATCCAGCTCACGCTGGGCATATTCATATTTCGTATCAAGCAATTAAACGATTTGGTCTTACGCATGTCTGGTGGCTGGTAACTCCTGGTAATCCATTAAAGATACAAGAACCTGCGCCAATGGAGCAACGTTTAAGGGAAGCGCGAAATCTTGTTCGTCATCCCCGAATTATTGTGACTGATATCGAAGCGAAACTAAATTCCACCTTTACTGCCGAAACATTGCAGTATTTTAGAATTCATTTTAGCCATTCACGCTTTGTTTGGTTGATGGGGGCTGATAATCTTGTTCAGTTTCATCAATGGCAAGCGTGGACACAGATCATGAATTTTTTTCCGGTAGGTATCATTGCACGCCCGGGCGATCAAATTTCGGCTCGATTGAGTCGAGCTGCCCGACTTTACCGTAAATTCAGATTATCGGAAAGACAATCAAAATTACTTGGGCGGTCAAACGCACCAGCCTGGTGTTTTGTGAATGGACCGATGGTTGAGCATTCTTCAAGTAAAATACGGGCTAGGGAAAACCGAGATGAGTTTTCTTATAGATGAGGTTTTGTTTCTATTATTTTGATTGAAATTCACTGGCGATTCTTTTGGCTTGTTAGTTGGTACGATTACATTTAGGGGATGTTAATTTTTTATTTTGAAAATCTTTTCACTTAAAGGGCGGTGACAACATATGATTGAGCTTCAAAGTGCTGCGATACAATCGAAGGCTTGGCCTTTTGAAGAAGCCAAGCGGGTGTTGAGGAGGGTTCAAAGGAGTGTTCCGCCTAAAGAAGAGGTGGTGTTTCAAACGGGGTATGGGCCTTCTGGTCTGCCGCATATCGGAACTTTTGGGGAAGTAGCGAGAACAACGATGGTTCGGCGTGCATTTGAGTTGATTTCTGATATCCCAACGAAGTTAATATGTTTTTCAGATGACATGGACGGGATGCGTAAAATACCAGAGAATGTACCGAACCGACGATTGCTCGAAGAAGATTTGAATTTACCGCTTTCAAGAGTGCGTGATCCTTTCGGAACACATAATAGCTTCGCCGCACATAATAATAGTCGATTAATTGTATTTTTGGACAAGTATAGCTTTGACTATGAATTTGCGTCATCGACGGAGTACTATGTTTTAGGCCGTTTTGACGAAGAACTTCAAAAAGCCCTGGATCAATATGATAAAATTATGAGTATCATGTTACCAACACTTGGAAAAGAACGGCAGGCGACCTATTCTCCATTTCTACCGATAAGTCCCAAAACAGGGCATGTTTTGCAAGTGCCTACGCTTGAGAGAAATGTCAAGAAAGGGACTATTTTATATGAAGAGCCGGACGGTGAACGTATAGAAGTTCCCGTAACAGGTGGCCATGTTAAAATGCAGTGGAAGCCTGATTGGGCAATGCGTTGGGCGGCGTTGCGTGTGGATTATGAAATGGCGGGAAAAGATTTAATCGACAGTGTTACGCAAGCAACAAAAATATGTCGAACTTTAGGTCAATCTCCACCGGAAACATTGAATTATGAGTTGTTCAATGATGAACTTGGTCAAAAGATTTCTAAATCCAAAGGAAATGGCCTTTCTATGGAGGAATGGCTTGATTATGCTCCGCCAGAAAGCCTTCAGTATTTTATGTATTTGAAGCCCAAAACGGCAAAACGCCTTCACTTTGATGTGATTCCTCAAATAGTTGATCAATATCATCAGCACTTGAAGTCATTTCCAACTCAGGACTTGTCGGGTAAACTAAACAATCCGGTTTTTCATATTCACGGCTCAAATGTTCCGTCTTCGGATATGGTTGTATCATTTGGAATGTTACTTAATCTCGTCAGTGTTGTTGGGTCAGAAGAATCTGATAAGTTATGGAAATTTATTCAACGTTATGCCAAAAACACAAGCCCGGATAAGAACAAAGGAATGAATCAAGCTGTGGAATTTGCGGTGCAATATTACAAGGACCGAATTAAGCCAACAAAGTTGTATCGCTTGCCAACGGAAAAGGAACATGAATCCTTACAGGAATTACGATCTGTGTTGAGTAAATATGACGGTCCCTTGGAAGATGAAGCTATTCAGTCTTTGGTTTATTCAGTAGGACGCGATCACTTTGATCCTCTTAGGTTATGGTTTGTTGCTCTCTACGAAGTCTTACTTGGCGCAAGTCAAGGACCTCGTTTTGGTGGGTTTGTCGCACTTTATGGGATAGATGAAACTATTGGTTTAATTGATAGAGCGCTTGCGGGTCGTCTTGTATCTTCAAGTTGATTTTTGATTTTAATGTATTTTGGAACATTTGTTTGATTTAAGTATTTATGGTCATTTTATTAAGTGAAGAGGGAAAATGAGAGTATTTCTTATCGCGATGTTTGTTTGGGCAGCGAGTCTGACTGCGGGTGTTACGCAGTCGCAAGATATTCAAAACGTTATCGAAAGCCAGCTTGAAGCGTTCAAAGCTGATGACTTTACGCAAGCATTTACTTATGCAAGCCCTTCAATTCAGAGGGTATTTCGTGATCCAGAGAATTTTGGTCGTATGGTTCGCGGTGGTTACCCGATGGTATGGCGACCTGCGGAAGTCCGTTTTTTGGAATTGCGTGAAATTTCCGATCAATTTTTTCAACGTGTTTTGATCACCAGTATGACTGGGAAAACGCATATATTAGATTATCATATGATCGAGAATGCGGGTAGTTGGAAAATTAATGGCGTTTATATGGTTAAATTACCTATTACGAACACATGAGTTCCTTTTTTTGAATTATGAATGGCGCAAAGTTGGTTGGCAAAAGTCATTGTCTGTAATGTTGATTGAATTAAATATTGGATCTTATTATCCACTGCATTAATAAGAAAATATCGCATTCTTCACTTTGCCAATGCTAGGGTTATGTTCAATCAGTATTTGGCCCCGTCTCTCAAAACATTTTAACAGCGTGTTTTATTCGTTACAGGCAATCAATCAATAAATCTTTAAGTCTTTTGCTGAGAGTTTATAGGCTTTGCCAAATCCACCGTTGAGATAAGCTCTAAATATCGAAAATTGTACAAATTGAAAATCTGTAAAGTCAATATACAAACGCGATTTTGGATGAGTCTCTAACCATTCAGTGCGTTTATCAATAAAGTCCGGATCGTTACGTTGCAGAAAATGTGCC
Organism: Aestuariivita sp.; assembly: GCA_026710055.1. Taxonomy (GTDB): domain Bacteria; phylum Pseudomonadota; class Alphaproteobacteria; order Rhodobacterales; family Rhodobacteraceae; genus JAPORY01. The sequence continues at coordinate 12,974 of JAPORV010000421.1, read as the reverse complement.
GTTCCTTGTAGAGTAAGTCGTGGATATGTTAGTGGGTCTCCTCTTGGTTTCGGTTCGCCAATAAGTAATGATACTTGTGAATTTTGCAGCATGTGTTGCGTATGATGTGAAAGCGTTGAAACAAGACTTATTGGTGTATTTCTCTGCGTTAATCCGAAAGCGATTCGGCTAACAAAAGGATAATTTTTTTCATCCAAGACCGATAGTGCAGCATATCTAGCGGATTGCATAAGTTGTTGAGCCTCCTTGCGGGCTTCATCGTCTGTTTGTTGAAGAGGACTTGGCATGAGATTTATCCCTGAGTAATTCATTTATATCGGTTAGATATTTTATGAATTTTTATTTTAATTTTTTGTCAGGCTGAGTAATTTTCAGAAATATATGAACAATAATGTAATAGATGAGAAGTTAAAGTTTCATCATTAATAAAAATAGATCAGTAGAACAATGGCGGGGAATTTATATGCAGGACTTACGTGAGGGGTTAATCAATGCATTCTGGCTTTTGGCAACATTTGACTCAGATCTTGTCGAAATAACATTACGTTCTTTACAGGTCACAATCACAGCACTCATGGTCGCCTCCGTCATTGCAATGCCACTTGGCACATTTCTAGCCATTAAGCGTTTTCGTTATCGGCGTCTGATTGTTGCTGTTCTTAATGCTCTCATGGGGCTACCTCCCGTTGTTGTCGGGTTGATTGTGTATATTTTGCTCTCACGTTCCGGACCGTTTGGTGTCTTTGGCCTTCTTTTTTCACCGACCGCGATGATTATCGCGCAAGTTATTATTATGGTACCACTCATCGCATCAATCACACATCAAACCATACGTGAAATCTGGAGCGAATACCGCGACTTGATGATTTCCTTGGGTGCGTCAAAGGTACAAAGAATCCAAGCCTTACTGTGGGATGGGCGCCGACCGCTTTTGACTGCATCTCTTGCAGGGTTTGGTAGAGGTATTGGCGAGGTCGGCGCGATTATGATTGTAGGGGGCAACATAGATCATGCAACACGCGTTCTTACAACGGCAATTGCGCTTGAAACAGGCCGAGGCGATTTCGGTTTAGCTCTTGGTTTGGGTTTTATTTTGATTTTATTAGCGATCATAGTCAACTTCGCTATACATATGTTTGCTCAAACTGAACGCCAGAGTCTATGGTAAGCGCGTTATTTCCGCTTAGGCTTGAAAACGCCGAAATGCGTCGTTCAGGTCGTGTTTTGGTGGGGCCCGTAAATCTTGAGTTACTAGGAGAGGAAACCACCGTTATCATTGGACCGAATGGCGCAGGGAAAACGAGCCTGTTGAAATTGATGCATGGTATTGGGCGCTTAAGTGGCGGGCGAATTATCTGGGCTTGTTCAATTGATAAAGCACGTTATCGACAGTCTTTTGTATTTCAAACACCCATTATTATGCGCCGTACTGTTCTTAAGAACTTAATTTATCCATTGATTTTACGGGGGCAGTCACGACCGACTGCGGAAACGCTGTGTAAAGAGGTTGCAGAACAGACTGGTTTAACCGGTGTTCTTGGGCGTGATGCATTAAGCTTGTCCGGTGGTGAAAAACAAAAACTTGCTTTAGCGCGGGCACTTATTGTCAAGCCCGAGGTTCTTTTTCTTGATGAGCCATGTGCTGTACTTGATGGTCGCTCGACACGTGAAATTGAGGATATTCTTAAACAGGTTGCGAAGGTAGGCACTTGTCTGATTATGACCACGCATAATATTGGTCAGGCGCAAAGGTTGGCGGACAATGTTGTGTTTTTACTCGGGGGGAGAGTTCACGAGTGCACAAAGGCAAGAGATTTCTTTAATGCGCCACAGACAACTGAAGCTACGATGTTCTTAAACGGTGATATTGTTGAATGAAGACTTTTTTATGTGCAGTTGTGATGGTAATGATTATGACAACGAGTTCATCTGCAGATCAATTACGAATGGCTGTTACAACATCTTTTCATAATTCTGGACTTGCATCTATTCTGTTGCCGGAAATAAAAAAGGATATTGGATTAACTATTCAGCTGCTTGTCGTTGGTACTGGTCAAGCCATAAAACTAGGCAAAGCAGGGGATGTTGATGCGATTCTGGTGCATTCAAAATCTGCTGAACAAGCACTCGTAGACTCGGGGTATGTCCTTCATCGGCGTGAAATCATGTTCAATGATTTTGTTATTGTTGGACCATCAAGCGATCCCGCAAATGTCCGAAAAGCGAGCACTGCTGTAGAAGCAATGCAAGCGATAGCGTCGGCAAAATCAACTTTTGTTAGCCGTGGTGACGACAGTGGCACTCACTTGAAAGAACGCGACATTTGGATTGGGGCAGGTTTAGATCCAGTAAATTTTGAACATTGGTATTGGTCGGTTGGAGCCGGTATGGGAGTTGCTCTGAACACAGCAACTGCGCAAGGTGCTTATATTTTCACAGACAGAGCAAGTTGGTTAAATTTTAAAAATAAAGCGGATCAGATATTATTATTTCAAGGAGATCCGATCTTGTTCAATCAATATGCTTACTTACCAGTCAATCCTTCAAAACATCCTCACGTTAAAGCTAATTTTTCAACGAATCTTGAAAATTGGCTGACGTCTAAGAGAGCAGAGGCATTGATAAACGGATACAAAATCAATAATGAAAAATTATTTTTCTTTAATGCAAAGCGTTAATTTTGGGAATTATGTTTCAAATATTAAAATAATTGTATTTTATTAGGGCCAATGAAAATGCTATAAATCAGATTCGAACGAAGGATTTTTATGGCGTATAATGTATTCAATAATGGCCAATAAGGTGCCTTAATGAATAAAGGATCAGCTTATCCTGTTGTTGATATTTTCGCTGGGCCCGGTGGTCTTGGAGAGGGTTTTTCATCTTTTAAGCGTAATGGCAAAGACATTTGTTTTAGGAGCGTGATTTCAATCGAACAGGATGAATATGCGCATAAGACGCTTCTGCTAAGGCATTTTCTGAAGTTATTCAGGGGAAATGAGTTACCGGAAGATTACTATCGCTATCTTAAGGATGATATCACCCTAGACGAACTATACAGGATTTATCCTAGGCAGAAAGCACACGCACAACGTTCAGCGATAAGGGTTTCATTAGGTGTGGAAACTCATGAATTAGCAAGAAGATTAATCTCTAATCGGTTAGGGACTCAAAAAAAATGGACTCTTGTTGGTGGCCCGCCCTGTCAGGCCTATTCTCTCGTCGGTCGTTCAAGAATGATGGGTATTCCTGGTTTCGAAGAAGATGAAAGGCATTTCCTTTATAAGGAATATCTAAGGATCATCGTTAATCATACACCGCCTGTATTCCTTATGGAGAATGTTAAAGGCTTACTCTCCGCTCGTGTTAAAGGTGAGCTAGTGATCAATAGGATCATCGCTGATCTAATCAGCCCAATGAGTGCCTTGGGTAAAACAGTCGATGGGCCTAAATACCGTCTTTATTCGTTATCTGAAGACGATTTGCCTGGCAAAGAAGTAGACCCTCGATTATTTCTTGTTCGAGCAGAACAATACGGAGTACCACAGGCACGTCACCGAGTGTTCATTGTAGGCATTCGAGAGGATATTCAAATCATTCCTAACAAACTTCGACCGCATAAACCTCCCACGCTAAAACAAACTATTGATAGTTTACCGAAAATACGAAGTGGTATCTCAAAGGGCATAGAAAGCTTCGAAGCTTGGCGATCTGAGATAGCAGATATTGATCATGGTGCCGTAAAAAAGGAACTCAACGGTCATAAGTGTGCTGGAGCTATAATGAAGCGGATGGAGATTGATCTATCAGCTCCACCTAAAGCGCTGGAAAAGTCATCCTCGAGGTATCCTTCACGCCCTAGACTCTCTCATGACATGTTGGACAGTATTTATGATCCCTCACTGCCGGTCCTCAATGGTCATGAGTCACGTTCACATATGCCCTCTGACCTTCGACGATACGCATTCGCCACATCATTTGCTTCGGTCACAGGAAAGAGTCCAAAGCTGGCTGACTTCCCAGTTAGTCTAATGCCTGATCACGCCAACGTTAAAGCCGGATGTGCAGGAAAGATGTTTTCCGATCGTTTTCGGGTCCAGTTGCCTGATCAGCCTTCGACAACCGTGACTTCACATATTTCAAAGGACGGCCACTACTTCATCCACTATGATGCAATGCAATGTAGAAGCCTGACATTAAGAGAAGCGGCTCGTATTCAGACCTTTCCTGATAACTATCATTTCGTAGGACCTCGAACATCACAATACCACCAAGTTGGTAATGCAGTGCCGCCCTATCTTGCGCAACAGATTGCGGAAATCATTGCTGACGTTCTCGACAAAGCCGGAGACTTAGAGTAATGGTGGATCGAATTTCTTCCAGCCATCGCAGTTGGAACATGTCCCGCATACGTGGTAAAGATACAAAACCGGAAATGATACTAAGGTCACTCTTATGGCGCGCTGGTTTTCGTTATCGACTGCATGACAAAAGACTGCCCGGAAAGCCGGACCTCGTTCTGCCGAAGCACAATACCGTAATTTTCGTGAATGGTTGCTATTGGCATCGTCATCAAGGTTGCTCAAAGGTGACTGTGCCAAAAACAAATAAAGCTTTCTGGCAGCAAAAGTTTGATAATACCGTCGCGCGTGATGCTCGCAAAACATCTGAACTGATTGAGTGCGGCTGGCGTGTGATTATCGTCTGGGAATGTGAGCTTGAGAGCAATTCTGTTGGTCTATTTAAAGCTTTAAGTAAACAACTAATTGAGGACTATGATGGTTAGAGAGTACCATCTGCCTCCAAGTGCGTCTTCGTTATCTGCTTCACTGCGTGATCTTGGGTATTCACTTGAAACTGCGATTGCTGATATCATCGATAACAGTGTTTCTGCTGAAGCAACCAAGGTCGAGATACTCTGCGATCTGACACAACAAGACCCTACACTTGGAATTATCGACAATGGCCGTGGAATGGATGAAGCGGGCGTAATCAATGCCCTGCGACATGGTTCTAAGAGTCCATCCGATAATCGTTCACCAAAGGATCTTGGCCGCTTCGGGCTAGGACTCAAGACAGCCTCATTCTCGCAGTGCAAAAGATTGACTGTTGTCAGCAACAACGAAAAAGGGCTGCATGCAGCGGAGTGGAATCTCGACACAGTTCACAAGAAAGACGATTGGTTGATCGCCATCCTCGAACCTGAGGAAATTGCAAAACTTCCGTTTCGGGATTTGATTACGGACACAGGAACAGCCGTGGTTTGGCGCAATCTTGATCGGCTCTTTGAAGATAATACCGGAGCTAAACGTGATGAAATCGTTAATGAGAAGCTTGATGTCGTGGAGCGACATCTTTCGTTGGTCTTTCATCGGTTTCTAAGTGGTGAGGTGCCTAGTAGGGAAAAGCTCTCGCTTACGCTTAATGGTCACCCCATAGAGCCTTTTGATCCGTTTTGCCGAAAAAATTCAGCTACACAGATTCTTCCGGAAGAAGTTGTTAGAATTGATGGGGAGTCGGTTCACATGCAGCCATACATTCTTCCACACCATAGTAAATTGAGTGCGAAAGAGTATGATTTCTATCAGAATCGTAGTGATTTCATATCCAACCAAGGGGCCTACGTATATCGAAACGGACGACTCATGGCTTGGGGCGACTGGTTTCGGCTCATTCCGAAAGGAGAGCCCACCAAGTTGGCTCGTGTGCAGATTGACTTCCCGAACATTATGGATGAGATGTGGACGATTGATATCAAAAAGTCTCGGGCGCGTCCCCCGGCACCGGTAAAAGCCCGACTTCGACAGATCATAGAACGGGTTTCAACACGTAGTACGACCGTCCACAGAGGTAGAGGACGGAAACTATTTGATGGGATTAAAGTCCCTGTCTGGGAACGATATGCTGATCAGGGAAATATCCGATACACATTGAACAAGAAACATCCGCTGATTATGGTACTTCGCTCTGATCTTAGTGATGATAATGATCGTCGCTTTGTTATGCTAATTGAAGCAATTTCGTCATCACTTCCTGTAGAAATGATTTATTCGGATTTCTCGACTCACCCGCGTGATATCAAGCAAAGCGACATCTCCTATGAGGAAATCATTGACCGCCTCACAGCTTTGAAGGAATGCCTTTCTGATAATGGCGAAGTTAATGCTACAAACTTTGAAGAAGTTATGCAGTCAACAAGGTTTTTTGAAGGATTTGAGGATATCACAGAAGACTTTATTGCAAAAGAACTAAAAAATGACCAATCTTAACAAAGTTGAGAGTCAAAAGAACTTCACAACAACATTGATATCGGCATTGTCAATGTTGCCGGAAACGCCAACTTCTGAAGAAGTCAGTGAGCGAGCAAAAAAGCTGGCCGATTTCTGTGAATATGATGGTCCACTTGAAATCGTGATTGAAGATGCACTGATAGCGGTGGACACGCGCATGGGAACTGGAGTTTCACTTGTCGATGTAGAAGCCGACCATGACGATGAATGGGTTTACAAGCGTGACGATACGACGTGGACATACTCTAATGCCTATGAAGAATACTTGAAAAAAAATCAGATGCATCCTACGATGGTGCGCTCCTTAAGTGATGTTGGCACAAAGATTCTCGGTCATTTGCAGGACCCCGAGAGTGAGGGGAAATGGGATCGTCGTGGACTTGTCATCGGAAATGTACAGTCCGGTAAGACCGCAAACTACATGAGTGTAATCGCCAAGGCGGCTGATGCTGGTTACAAGTTCATTATCGTTATTGCCGGGATTCACAATAACCTTAGGAAACAGACTCAGGAGCGCATTGATGAAGGTTTTGTTGGACGCTCTAGCGATCCTAGAGATCGTAAGGAAGTTGGTGTTGGTGTGATCCATAACTATCCTCATCCGGCCACGCTCACTAACATTAATGATGATTTTAATAAAAGGACTGCCAACCAGAGTGGATGGAAAATCAACGATTTGAAAAAGCCAACGGTTCTGGTTATCAAAAAGAATGTTCGGACTCTCGAGGCTCTGTATATCTGGCTTAAGGAAATGAATGCACAGGCCGATGGCGTCATTGCTGATGTTCCAATGCTAATGATTGATGACGAGGCTGATAACGCCTCTATCAATACAAACAAACCGGAACTCGACCCTACTAAGACGAATGCGATGTTAAGGCGTATCCTTAGTCTGTTCGCAAAGTCCTGTTACGTTGGATATACTGCTACACCCTTTGCAAATATCTTTATTAATCCGGATTCCTATGATGATGACTCTTATGAGGAATTATTTCCCCGCGATTTTATATACAGCCTAGATGCTCCAAATACATACTTTGGACCGAACAAAGTCTTCTTAGAAGATGATGGCAGCGCGAGAATAGTCAAGTCTATATCGGATTGTGAAAAATATTTACCTTTTTTACACAGGAAGGACTATCTGGTTGCTGAGATTCCGCCAAGTCTTTATGAAGCCATTAACTACTTTATTATCACAAGAGCAGTCCGAAATTTAAGGGGACAGGTTAATAAGCATTGCTCTATGATGATAAACGTTTCTCGTTTTATTGCAACGCAGAATACCGTCCGCAGTTTCGTAAGTCTGTATGAGAAAAAAGTCCGAGAGGCGGTGAAAGCAAATTATGCGATGCCGGATTCGATATCACAAAAAAATGAAATCATGATCTCACTTAAGAGTTGTCTGGATAAAGAGCTTTCAGATTGTGGATTCAAATGGTCAAAAATTAAAGCTGCTTTAAACGATGTTTTCGATAACTTTCGTATTTTCGTTGTAAACAGCCAATCTGATGAGGTACTAGACTATAAGAAATATGAGCGTGATGGTAATAGTCTTACCGCAATTGCTATTGGTGGATTAAGCCTATCTCGTGGTTTGACAATCGAAGGCCTGACAGTGAGCTACATGTATCGTAATACGCGTATGTACGATACGCTTATGCAGATGGGAAGGTGGTTCGGTTATAGACCTGGTTTTGAAGATTTGTGCCGAGTTTATTTGTCGCCAGACTCTATAAATTGGTATGGGCATATTGCTGAGGCATCAGAAGAGTTGCGCCAACAGATTAAAAGAATGCGACGTGACAAAATGAGCCCGGAGCAATTTGGCCTTTATGTTAAAGCTCACCCTGATAGGCTACTTATTACCGCTGCCAACAAGATGAGAAGTGGTGAGAAGATTACTGTTAATCAGAACTTTAGCGGGAGGATGGTAGAGAGTTATCTCTTGCCGTCCGATTCTAAGACCAATGAAGACAACGAGTCTCTGATTGTTGAATATTGGAAGAAGAAGTTTGGTTGCGAGGAATTAGAGAAGACCTCAAAGGGTTGGCTCGCTCGCGATGCAAGTCTCACTCAAATAGATGAATTCCTTACGAAGTTTCGGAGTCATTTAGATTTTGCTGATCGTAAGGCTGCAGCACTCAGCTATCTTCGTATTCTTTCAGAGCAATATGATACCGGAGATATTCTTTTGATCTCGGTTTCTGCTAACGGTGAGGACGCGAAAAACTACAAACTGGGGACGCAGGAACGTAATAGTGCATGTCGTAGTGGCGATGCATGGCGAACGAGCAAAGATCGCGTAGCCAGTCGTGGGGACGAGAAACTCGGGCTTTCTGAGATGCAACAGAGAGAAGCGCAACGACTAGCCTGTGAAGGTGACGATGACAAAAAGCCATCTGATTTCCATTATAGGTCTATTCGTAAGAAGCCGTTGTTGATGCTTCATGTCCTTCGACTGGGTGGGGAAGAATGTGGTGCGAGGGTACCGGCATTTTGTCTCAGTTTCCCGCCTGGTCATTATCAAACCGAAGTTGAAGTTGTTGCAAACCAAGTGTGGATCGAACGAATGCAGGGAGAATTATTGGATACGCCCGATGAAGAGGAAGATTATGACGAGTAATAAAGTACCATGGGATGCGATAAAGACGCCAGACGGTGGTTATACTATTCGCTACGTCTCCGCCCCAGACGGTATAACCTTTTGTTGGGGTAAAGATATTCAAGGACGGTGCTTGTTCATTGTTCAATTGACAGGGGATCACACAGAGCAATTCCGAAGGTATGCAACTAATGTGAATGGGATAGAAGTTGATTTACGGCAGTTGCCGGAACCTAGCGTGCAGGGACTAATCCTTACTCTTGAAAAACATGAGGATCGCGATCTTTTTTACGGTTTCTGTCAGACATTGATAGGAAATCTTGAAGGGATCACCGATCCCGCTGTTGCTTTGGCTGTTGCACTTAACCACATCAAGCGTTGGAAAGTGTTTCTTGCAGGGAAGAGAGAGCGAGTTCTGTCGGCGGAGGAAGTGCGCGGTCTCTTCGCAGAGCTTCTTTTTCTCCGTCTTCTAAAAGAAAAGTACTTAAATGATGTTCAGGCGATTGAAGCTTGGTGTGGTCCTGACTGTGTTCATCAGGATTTTATTTTCGGTGATACAGCGGTGGAAATAAAGTCGATCAGCGGTCGGAATCGAAGCACAGTACGTATCTCGTCTGAAGACCAGCTTGAGACGGTTTCCAAAAACCTTTTTGTCAACGTTTACCGCCTAACTGAAGTTCCGGATGAAACCTCTGCCCAATCGCTTAATGAAATGGTTTCAGTGATAGCGTGCAAACTGAGCGATCCTGATGCAATTGAAGACTTTTGGAGTAAGTTAGCAATCTATGGATATGTGGCAATACAAGAGTATGATTCTCCTAAATTTCTTTTGAACGGGTTAAATACCTACCGTGTGTCAGATGACTTTCCAAGGCTCGTTCGATCTGAATTGCCGGATGGTGTGGTTCACATCAAGTACAGTCTCCAGTTGGAAGGGATTGCTTCGTTTGAGTGTGATCAGAATGAAATCTGGGGGACTTGATGGAACAGACAGATTCTGAATTTTTTCATAATTTTCGGCGAGAACTCATTGCAGGAGCCGAAGCTCACGGAGCGTTTCATCTCTCTGAATTCATGGAAACGTTTTCCAATGAGCTTATTGAAACTGGTTTTATTGAGGGCTTCGAACTTTGCCATTATAGAGCTCAGCGAGGTTTGCGCGTTGACGGGTACTGGTTTAATGATGATGGTGAGCTTGATCTGTTTGTAGCTGATTTTGATAGTCGAGAAGAGCTTCAGTCACTTACTCAAACAGAGGTCACTGCGGCGTTCAAAAGGGTTGAGAACTTCTTTGACGCAAGTCTTTTCAAATATTTGTTTGATAATCTCGACGAAACTACCCCGGAATACGGACTGTCTCGTCAGATATCAGATCGTAAAGATTTCATCCGGAAGGTTAACTTTTTCCTAATGTCCGAGCGTGCACTTAGTGATCGCATGCAGACCATCAATGGCCGTCAGGTCTGTGATATTGAGGCAACTCATCATATATGGGACATGACGCGCCTTCAGCGGCAACGAAGTTCGCGCGGTCACAAGGAGGCTCTTGATATCAACTTTAAGGTAGAGTTTGGGAATGGTATGAAATGCTTACCTGCTCATCTTGGCTCTGGTGCTTGTCCATCATATCTGATTATTCTTCCTGGTGAAGTATTGGCGACTCTTTATGGCAAGCATGGCGCGCGACTTCTCGAACAGAACGTTCGCTCTTTTATGCAGGCACGCGGAAAGGTAAACAAGGGTATCCGTACTACAATACTGAACGAGCCTGGGATGTTCTTTGCGTACAACAACGGCATCACTGCCACTGCTCAAGATGTTGAGGTCGAGCATTGTGATGGTGGGCTGGCAATCATTCGTGTAAAGGATCTTCAAATCGTGAACGGGGGTCAGACCACGGCATCTCTCTTTCATACAAAGAGACGTGATAAGGCCTCTTTGGATGGTGTTTTCGTTCAGATGAAACTTTCTGTTATCAGTCCGGGTGACAGTGAAATTTTTGTTCCGAAAATTTCCGAGTATGCCAACACCCAGAACCGTGTTAATGCGGCTGATTTTTTCTCAAATCATCCTTTCCATATACGTATAGAAGAGTTTTCACGGCGCATCTGGGCTCCTGCTCATAGCGGCTCACACCGTGAAACAAAGTGGTTCTATGAGCGTGCTAGGGGGCAGTATGTTGATGCGCAATCTACACTAACATTAGGAGAGCAGAAGCGGTTCAAAGCTGAGTATCCAAAACCACAGATGTTCACCAAGACCGACATAGCAAAATTTGAGAATGTCTGGGACGATCAACCTAAGTGGGTCAACCTAGGAGCCCAAAAGAATTTTGCACATTATGCAATGCGCATCGGGAAAGCCTGGACCAATAATCAGGATAGTTTCAATGAACTGTATTTCAAACGTGTGATTGCCCGAGCGATCATTTTCAGATGGACCGAAAAGATGGTATCTAGCGAGACTTGGTATAATGGAGGTTATCGCGCAAACATTGTAGCGTACGCAATCGCAACAATAAACGAGCTTTGTAAGCGGGCCGATAAGTTTGTGGATTTTCCGAGATGTTGGAACACTCAGGAAGTTTACCCGCAATTTGCAGATGCTTTGCGTAAAGCTGCTAAATTTGTCAATGATGATATCTCTGAGCCTCCTGAGGGTATTTCGAACATTTCTGAATGGTGCAAAAAAGATTTTTGCTGGGAGCGCATTAAAAGTAGATTGACTGAGTTAGAATCCGACATGAGTACGGGGTTTTTCAAAACTCTCATTGGTATTGATGAATTAAAAACCCAGCAGAGGCAGGCTAAAAAAGTCCAAAAGCTTGATGACGGAATTGATGCGCAAACACGAATACTTGAAGTTTCACCTCAACGATGGAGTCAAATACGCGTAATTGGAAGTCAGCGACGCTTTTTATCGGAAAAGGAAATCGGCGTAATCAGGGTTGCCGAGCGGATTCCAAAAAAAATTCCTACAGAAAAGCAAAGTGAAGTGCTTTTGGATGTGCTTAAGAAAGCAAATGCTGAGGGGGTTTTATAAACCTAAACGGAAATGAACATATCAGTGTTTAATGTCTTTTAAAAAATCCCCTTTTTTGCAAATTCCAGAAGCCTGCATCCTTTTTTTCTCGAAAAATAGAAAATCAAGGGTCAATCGAGGTAAAATTCCGTGCCAGACCGCCCTCTTTGACATCATGAACGGTCACGGAGCATCCTTGCGCGTGAGAAGATAGACTCCACACGTCAGGAGGCGCGGATGGGTAAGATAAATGGGCTCAGCAGCGCGCGCGTTCAAGACGCACTCGCTCTTTGTCACGGCGGAAGCGCCCCACACGTACCAAGCTGGCCGCGATGATGGAGAGACCCACCATACGTGAAAACCCGTCGGTACTAAAAGACCGAACCCGCTGCAGACCATGGGGTTCCAACATGTCAATGGCCGCTTCAATAGCCAGATGTTGTTGCCGGGCCGCGATAAACTCCGGAATCTGTTCGCGCTCAGCAGCGCTCGGAAGTCCTTTTTTCGGCAGGGCCACGACATCCAGTGTCAACGACAGCGCCTCATAGATCACCGGATTCCAAAAACCTTTATCATGGCTCAGTCCGCATAACGTCAGATCATGTTCTTGTCGCATGCGAATACAGAACAAGATGACATCACGGTCGCCACCTTCCCCAATCATCTGGTGACCGAGAATGACTGATAGTACAGCAATTCTCGCCAATTTTTTTTATTCAATTATTTCAATTGCTTACAAAAATCGATAGAAAATTTTTCGGTGACTTTTGAGTTGAATATGTGAGAATGCTTGCAATCATCATCAACATCAAGCAGGTTCATGAAACAGTCCTTCCGAAAGTATCCATCAATGCCAGGGTTGCTCAAGAGTGTGGGCACCTCCTTTGCAGCGCTTCCCGATGAGCGTCGTACCCGGTCCATCACCTTAAAAGATGGCCTCCTGTCGGCGCTGGCGGTGTTTCATCAAAAGGTCCCATCGCTCCTTCAGTTTGATGTCATGATGCGCAATCAGGGAGACACAACCCATGCCTCCAACCTCCGAACGCTCTCATGGAATAGAC
>JAPORV010000006.1 GCA_026710055.1 Aestuariivita sp. | reverse complement strand
GCGTGTGTTGTGAGTTTCTGACGGGCATCCACAGACGTATTAGACGTATTGTGCAAAAAACCCATTGATGGTACTAGGAATGCAACAATCCCTTTCCCTGATAGGTGTATGAGAGACTTCCATACAAACCCCCATGCAGATTGCTTATCTGGAATGGGAAGATTTTGATCTTCACACCATTTGACTGAGGAATGATTTGCTCCTTTTCTGCTGACCCATGGAGGATTTCCAACAATAACATCTACCTGAAAGTTTTCCGGCGGAACATCGAAATAATCTTTCACGCAGAGAGTTTGGCTCCACAACCCAGGTAATGATCTACCCTTCTGAGCAAATTTCTGGATGTCCTGGGAACTAACATATTCAAGGAATGCCACATATAGAGAAAACACGGCTACCCGGACAGCATCACCATTCAGATCCCATCCACACAATCTTTGAAGGATGGCAACCAAATTGTTCCAGTCGATTGTTGGCGTATGTTTTTGTATCCAGTCTTCGCACAGGCGGTGAAAGCACTGTACGAGAAATATCCCTGACCCGCAGGCAGGATCGAGAAATCGGCTCCTTGAATCAAATGCTTGCACTCCATGTGTATCCCAGACTTGCGATATCACGATATTAGCAAGAAACATAGGTGTATAGTAAGCACCTTGTTCCTTACGAGATTTCTCATTTTCACCCAGAAAACGATCATAGACGGCACTGATCAGATCTATCGGAATGTATTTGAAGTCATACCCCCAGAAACGATATTGACCACTACTCATGTTCAGCTCTCCAGAACGGAAATCCGCCAAAATTTCTAGGTAATCCGATCTGAGTTCCGAAGACGTGTGGTCAATTTCAAAAGAACACGGCGCAACAAACAGGTCGCCGTTGAAGTCCTTTTTTAGCGACTTAAACAACTTCTCAAAAGAAAAGATGCATTTTGATTCCAGTAAACTTATAAAATTATTAAATTTGGCATCACTAGCTTTTCTGAAATATTCCTTTCCAATAATCCCTCTGTCCTCCAGATAGGCAATGAACATCGTCTGGATTAGTAGTGTTTTCGCTTCATCTTTTGGAAGATCAACATCACAAAGCTGCTTGTGTGCTGCACTGAGATTATCTAACAGAATCTGATCAATACGTTCTTCGAACTTGAAAAGTTTATCGTGTTCTTTCCAGAGGCGACCGGATTGGACACCGTAGATGATGTTTTTTAATTCAAGCGCATCGGCTACCACTTCCAACTTTTGGACAAGGCATCGTTTATCAAAAGCCGATTCGCCGATGGACTGAGGGGGGATACGAGCCAGCGAGAAGACACGTACAGTATTATCATCTTCGGTAAGAACAAGGAGTAGAATGGCCAATCCCTGATTCCAGAGTTTTGCATGCAGTTCAACTATTCCATCATGGTCATATTTTTCCAAAATACAAATGACAGCGGTGGGAACTTTCTCTACACAAAATACTGCCGATACGCCAAGTTCCTCAAGGGTCGTTCGAATTGCAAGTGCATAAGGTGTATTTCTTACCTCATCATTCGTTTCATAAAGTTCAGGAGCCTTCCGATGCGAAAGATCAAGACAATCCTTCCACTGCTCATTAAGCGATAGTGCATCCATAACTGTTATGACCGATATTCTCTGGATAGACTGGGGATGAGTGTAGAGTCCTGAGCCAGTCCGATGTATGACGATTGTTGTACTTTTGCTGGAATATAACCATCATTGGACAAGAGAAATTCCCCAAATGGCAAGCCAAAGTGCTCCATGCAAAACGCATTGATGAGCCGTTTCAGGCGGTACTGATTTACTCCCATAATTACATTGCGGATACAAGTAATTGATGGTGTCACGCGCTGACCTTTCACTATCCGACAACGGAAATACCGAAGATTATCTTGGGACAGATCATTACACCAGGTCCAGATGCCCTTGTAACTGCGTACACCACTCAGGATCGCCGCGCCGATCAACGACAGAACGCTGGCAATTTGGTGACGTCTACCTTGTGTACTACGAAAGTCTTTTATGCGTCGAAAATGCGCATATAAAGAACCATAGTCTCTTGATTTGAGCTTTATTTTCTCAACTCCATACCGATAGGCATCGGGTAACTGTAGAGCACATAAAATACGCCGGACATTCCAATGCATGGGTTTAAGAAATACTAGCTTGACTGATTCCGAAGGCGTATCACTATAGCCTCCATAAACACGTTTGTAGCCACGGGTTTGACCCACCATAATCCAGTTATCGGCGCGGTAAATCGTGCCGGCATGGAACTCAGAATCGACAAATGTCTCCAGCAATAATAGCGGCTTGGAAAAATGTGCCAACCAGTCTGCCGATAGCCGTTTCTGGCAAGCTGACAGGATCCGTGTGGCCAAATTCGGATAATGGTGCCCGGGCAGAATCAAAAAGCGTGAATTGTTCGCAATCAACCGAAGCCGGTCTGTCTGGACTTGTGGTAACCATCCAATCCATTGATCCCGAGCAGTACATTTTAAAGCCGCTGGTGAAAAGCTGATGAGCGCAATCCATTGTCCCTGATGTTCAACCACATAGTGCAACTCATGACCGATGCGTCTCAAGGCTCCCCGCTTGTGATGCTTTGCCATCAAGTTATCGTATTGCGCCATTTCATTATGCTGAGCTAATCGCAGATTTAGCTCTGAAGGATAAGGTTTGGAATTATAAATAAGCTCGTTCATATCGCGAGCGTAGCAAATTTAGATCCGCCTGTCCAGTAGTAAAGGTCATTTTCTCTGCAATTAAGAATTTAACCCTGAAAATAAATACCTCTTACGACATCCCTATAACGGCTAAGTGATTCTGGTAGAACTGTTCTTGATTACAATACTTTT
>JAPORV010000462.1 GCA_026710055.1 Aestuariivita sp. | reverse complement strand
TGCGCGCGCAAAGGCCATGCGTCCCGAAAAGGTTGTAGGGGCTGGCATCTCGGCTAAGATCTGTTGACCTTCCGGCGAAAATAACGTCTGGCGGATTGGTGCATGAGGGGTCATGGTGAGGGAACTCCGAATAAGAAAATAAACAATTCGGGCTCTTATAATCCACTTTTTTAGGCTTGTTCAGACCTAATTTAGCCTATAGACAGAGTGCCACCCTCCACCAGATCTTGGAGAAACGATCACTTCTCAGCATCCAGTGCGACATGATAAAATTTCGTCCATTCGGATTCATCATCGTGCCTCATATGTTATCTCCCCATCCGCTATCGGTGTTCTGACCTCAGAAACGACCCTGCTCAGACTCATCGGGATATGATATTGTTACCAGTGAGACGCCTCTATATCATTCAATACAAACCTTTTGAAACCGCCCCCACTAACAGCAAAAACCCTAATATTGAACATTTCAGAGTAATCCAACAAACAACTTTTCTGAGGAGGATTTAATTCAATGGCCTTTGATGAATGAAAAAACTCTCAAAACGTCACCGACGGACACTTATTCATCGTCATCATCGGGTGATGAAAATTCGTAGAAAACATAATTTTCTTGGTCATCTTCCAATAGTTTTATTGGGTAAGGCTGTTAACGTTACCCTTACTATCAACAATAACCACATAGATGCTTTTGGGTATCGATTAAGACCCCCTGAAATATTTTGCTTTGAAGAAAATCCAACTGGAACATTAAAATTTTTAGATAATTTTCGTAAGTTAATTTTAAGGAAACAATTTTTCAGCCCTCGTAAAAAAGATCGAAACAAACACCACCATAGAAAATGGATTGGAACATTTGCAGATATTGCATCAATTAAAAAAATCACGCCATCTGCCGCTCTTATTCTTGCCACAGAATATGATCGTGCCAAGCGCAAACACCGAGGAGAGAATGGAGTAATTAATAGTGACCAGTGGAGTTCATCAGTTTCTGGAATGCTGGTTGATATTGGTTTTTTTGAACATCTCAATACAAAATTGCCAGATAAACATATAATTGATTTATCTTCTCTCAATACAAAAATACTTAAAATGATAACTGGTAATCAAAGTATTACGAAGGAGATTGATCGATTAAATGAAGGTCTTGAAAGATTAATGAACTCAGTCATCGACAAGCCTCTCAAACACGCCGTGTTTGCAGGTTTAACGGAAGCTATGGATAATTGTGCAAATCACGCTTATCCCCGCAATTATCAGTTCGTTTATCCCGTTATTCGTGGATGTTGATGGATGTCAGGTTCTGTTAAGGACGGCAAAGATTTAGAAGTGATTTTCTTTGATCAAGACGCAACTATTCCAGCTACATTACCATATTCTAAAAATTCAGAAAAAATTCTCCAATGGCTAAAAGAAAACGTTTCACTATCAAATAAATTTGATGTACATGATGGTCATCATATTCAAGCTGCTATGAAAACTGGGCGCAGTTCAGATGAAACGGGTGGCCGTGGAAATGGCTTAGCAACAATGAAATATTTAATTGATCAAGCAGGAAATCAATCGTCACTTCATATCTTGTCAAGAAAGGGTAAATATGTATATATGAAAGGTGGACGTGAGGATGTTGAAAATCTTGAATTTTCAATTGGTGGGACCTTGATCCATTGGCGATTACATCTCTAAATATTAAAATTACTATGACTAAAATTTACAAAATTGCTGAGGAATTCTCGACTACACCCGGAGGTCGTTTCAAAAAAAATGGTCCTTGGAGCGGTCAACAGTTTCGTGAGGATGTACTCAACAAGCTTCTTAAAGAAACTATCACTTCTAAAAATAAGCTGGTCGTCGTTTTAGATGGAACATCAGGATATGGCTCATCATTTTTGGAAGAAGCTTTTGGAGGTTTAATTAGACATAGTGAGTTTGATAAACAACAATTAAAAAAATATCTTGAAATTCAAGCAAATGATCCGCTTTATGAAATTTATTGCAAGTCAGTGAACCGTTATATTCATGATGCTTGTTAATAAATTCCCTTTTTACAAAACTAGCTGAATAAAAATTGATTCGCCCAACAAAAATTTTATTGCAATACTGGTATTCATTTGTCGGTTAACGTAGTTTCTGTATTTGTCGGTTTTATATCGGGTCTACTGGCAGCTTTAGTTGTTCGTGGTTGGCAAAGTCGCATTGATGAACATTCGCAACGTTACAATGATATCCGCGATACGGTATTGAAGATTGCGGAAGTAGCGACTTCTTATTGGTTGAAAAATCCAAATTTACAATATCGAGAAATTGAAGCTCGTCTTATAGGGTTTTGGACGATGCTTAATGGACTTGCTGTTGAAATTGCTAATGAATATCAAGACGATCCAACCATTCATTCTCAGCGCTTGCAAAATTTTTATGACTTAACGACTGGCGGAGAATACTATGAAAATGATGAACGGGACCCAGATCCATCACGCGCAACAGCAGTTCAAGCAGAAGCCGCAAAGCTCATTTTGCGTTTTCAAAAATATAGGCGTCAGAATTTGACTATATCTAAAAGTCTTCGAATAGGATTTTTCTCATAGACATGATGGATTGACCTGTTTCTGTTTATTTACTATGTTTAGCTAATTCACTCGTTCATTTTTGGAGCGGAAAAACGAAAAGACATGTCATGTCAGAATATAGAGCCTATAGTGATCTAAATGTCCATCAGGACACGATCGCTGTGGCCGTTGCTATTCGGGATCGGTCTGACCCTGAGTGGCACGACTCGATCGCCAGCTGTCGTTCTGGGTGCGGTTCTCATATGGTGTGGGGCGAATTTTGTAAACCATTGATATGAAACGATCATTATTTGTCG
>JAPORV010000223.1 GCA_026710055.1 Aestuariivita sp. | reverse complement strand
GACGAATTTTCGCGAAATCGGGCGAAACTCGCGTGATGAACAAAATTCGACAAATAATTATCGTTTCATATCAATGGTTTACAAAATTCACCCCACACCATACGAGAACCACACCCCTCGTATGGTAGGCATTTCCATTATTACGGCCAACCTGGTGCGGCTGGGACGTCTTATCCGTGAGAAGGAGCGAGAGCGTCTAAAGCGCCAGCAACGTCGCGCCGCTTAGCCAAAGCAGCACCGTTCACGACCATCGTTTCAGACCGGACAGGCGGAGTCTGTCTGCTGCGTCATTTTGGCGGAAATGTCGGCCTGTTGAGGCCACTGAACATCGGGTAGTCGGCAGTTGAATGATCAAATTTCTCAACAAGTTTGATATGATGATGAAAAATATCCATATTCGTCTTTTGGCAGGCGTCAGAAAGGGGGGAGGTAACAGCAATGGCATTTCTTTAAGCTATTTGTGGTTTCGTAGTCAGGAAATTAACCATTAATGAAATCAATATATTGATATCATCTTTTAATTAACCGCAAAATATGTGATGTAAGTATTAACACCTTTGGTACCGATAGAGATTAATCTCCTTAAGGAAATGCCATTGGGGGTAACAAACACTAGCTCAGGTAAACAGTAACGAGAGTCATTCAAGCATTAAGTTTCTGAAAAAAAATAGAAAACATGTTCTGATAACAAAAAAATCGTAATTCTTGTACAGAGACTTTGCAGAAAATAATTTTTGAACCCTCTTAACTTTAGAAAATAAAAGAATAAAATATTCTAGCGGGAATTACTGAAGTTGTTTTAGTATTTTGTCTCAGGAGGTAGATATGAGCGATCGAAGTGGAATATTTTCTGGGGACAATCCGTTTGATATCGCTCAACGTTGGTTGATTGAAGCAGAGAACAGCGAATTAAATGATCCCAATGCTATTGCATTGTCGACAGTTGATGAGAGTGGTTTGCCGAACGTTAGAATGGTGTTATTGAAAAGAATTGAGCCCGGCGCATTTGTTTTTTTTACAAATTACAAGAGTTGCAAAGCAAGAGAACTGGATTTTGCTGGCAAGGCGGCTTTCGTTATCCACTGGAAGTCTTTACGACGGCAAATTCGCGTACGTGGCTTTGTCGGTAAAGAAGATGGGTCCGCAGCTGATAGTTACTTCAATTCTCGCTCATTAAAAAGTCGATTGGGCGCATGGGCATCACGACAATCAGAGCCTTTATCAAGTCGTCGTTCGCTGATGGAAAAAGTCGCCGCGATAACATCTCTTTACGGTACAAAACCTCCTCGACCGCCCTTTTGGGGTGGGTTTAAGATTAAGCCGGTTGAAATTGAATTTTGGGCAGAAGGTGACTTTAGATTGCATGATCGCTTTGTTTGGCGTCGTACAACCTTAAGTGGGAACTGGCAAATTCAGAGATTGCAACCATAAAATGTCGTGTCATATTAACTTTAGACTTCCATTATCATTACTGAGCTATGGTTTTTCATTTCTATTTCTTATAATAATGAAATGTGGGCCATAAATTGACATACTTAAAATGTTGGTATCACGTTGAAAATGGTACTGATGATATTAGACTAGATAATGACGAAAATTATACTGAGAGTTTCTTTGCGAAGTTGCTAGTTCATCCCTTGCCATAAAATTGACTTAGAGCGCATGAAATTAAAGCAAAAAATACAATTAAATGCGTGATCATCATTGTCAACGAATACAATTGATTTTGATGATATTCTTCGGCCGTTCCCTTCTGCGCCAATCAGCATGGAGTTAACAGACGATCACTTACATGATGATAAAACAGATGATGACACACCACAACCTACAGTGCCCGCAACGGGAGAGTCACTGAGCAACAGCGCTGGGCGAAAATAACGATGATATGCCGTCATAGACCCTCGATTTAGAGACCACGGATGATCTTTACACTTTATTTGCAGAAACTGAATATGCGGACTTGTTAGAGGTCACATCAGAGGAGGAGGAAGCAGAGGATGAGCGCGAAGATGTGCCCTCAAGCAACCATCCAGAACCTGCGGCGCAACAAAAACCTTCAGTCAACACCGAAAATACGACATGAGAAACAATGACGCCACAAGTTGATAGTGCGGGTCACTAGGATACAAACACCATCCCAGAAAATGTTGATGATGATACCGCGCGCTCATCAATGTCATCAACCTATGGCTGAACATGATCAGTCATTCCCGCTCACTTTTTTGCATGATGCCGTGCGGGTGATTTTTGCGTCAACAAAATATCCACCTACCCAGCAGGCATGACAACTCTCGGATTGAAAAACCCGATGAAAAAATGATACTGAAAGATGGAAAGGCGAGTGTGAGTGCAGGGTGGGCGTCAGGCAATGGCATTTCTTTAAGCTATTTGTGGTTTCGTAGTCAGGAAATTAACTATTAGTGAAATCAATATATTGATATCATCTTTTAATTAACCGCAAAATATGTGATATAAGTATTAACACCTTCGGTACCGATAGAGATTAATCTCCTTAAGGAAATGCCATTGGGGCGTCAGGGACCACCTGAAAGGTGTGACGTTAACTCAGGCTTCATCAGGTTCCCCAATAAGGCATGGGCGTCATCCCACCCATTGTCGATCCGATCCTGTCGGAAGAGGCTGCGCATCGCCTCACATAAATAAAGATTGCGCTTCTGATGCTTTCGTGCGCGTTGAAACAGCGCACAGCAATGGAATTGAACTTGATCAATCAAGAAGCTGAGAAGGGCAAAGGGGATCAACACATCTGCCAAGTGTTTTTTGCCGTGACCGTCGTTGTGCTCAAAACGATCGCCGGTTCCATCCGTTCAAGGTCTGAAAGGTCTCATTCTCCATCGCCCCTCTGCG
>JAPORV010000269.1 GCA_026710055.1 Aestuariivita sp. | reverse complement strand
AGAAATTGTACCAAATATCGGAAATCTTCGTCAGAACAAACGCATCAGAAAAGTACATGTTTTCAAAATTTTACAAGCGAATTTAGGGTTTTTTAACAGACACTAGTATCCAGAAATTATTGAATTGATGGTTTATCATTTATGAAGACAGTAGATTTTTCAACCATCCAGCTTTATGAAGGCAGGAAAAATATACGTCAAAAATAAAAGTGATATTTCCATCAATTCAATGCAGTTGGTACACCAGTTACCTGAAAATTAAGTGAAGAAAGAAAAAATCAACATTATTTTTACCACCTGCCTTTTTGATTAGAGGGGCAGTTTTTGTCGCATGAACTCCAAAAATACCGCTTTTACTTCTTGGATTTTAGCTCACTATTGCGTCATCTGTGGGGTTGGGAACGTGTCTCGGTTACGCCGAGTGAATCACCCTTTTCACGGGCGGTTGTCTGGTTTGCGGAGACATCCCTACTTGAGCAGATGCACAAAGCGTTGATTCAAGGGGCGTGAGGGGAAACGGTTGTTGGACATCTGTCACGTGATTCAACTGCGATTCCTGACTTCGCCGGTTTATTTGGAAAAAACATTTACTTTCAACACCTGAGCATTTTTGCCAGGCATTACATTGTAAAAGTGAAAAAACTCAGATCCGGCCAACGCGTGATTTGGCTTCCGGTTTTTTGATTTCAAAAGGACGCGTCGTTGTCTCCAACCCTAACGTCGCATAAAGGGCTCTCGCTTGCGTACTCGGCAGGGATGGGATCGCGCAGTGCTTGTTGTTTCTCGGATCATGCAACACCGAAAACTGTCGATGCGTCAGTGCGGTTTGGATGACTTTCGACGACAGGGGCTGTTTTTGCACCGCCACAGGTAGGCCAGATGACGCACACAGGCCTAGGCCATAAAGGAAATCGCAAGATGCGCCCGGATACGGCGTTCGGTCCCATGAAAGATCGGACGAGCCCGCAGATCGTGCTTGGTCACGCGAAAACTGTCTTCCACTTGCCAGAGCTGGTGAGATGGGGTGAACAGTTCGGTCACGGACATCCCTTTAAGATTGGTCACCACGCCATGCAACCCATCCCAGGCTTCCGCCTCCTTGATGTTGTCCGTATCCCATTCAATAGGCGCATCGCCCACCATCCGAACGAAGCGGTGATGGCCACTGGTGCCAAGCCATTGTTCGGGGGTGCTGCTGTTTTTTAGTCTTCGCATCAGCCTGGTCAGTGCCTTCTCTCGATCATCGGCGTCCTTACGCGCACGCTTCGGGCTATAAGACACAACAACGCGACGTCCGTGATGACGAAAGACACCGACCTTGATGGTCTCGCCTTTGACGTTTCGATATCTGCTCACCTCAAGGATGCGTTCTTTTAACGTCTTTGGAAAATGCCGTAGACGCGCTCCAACACCGTAGGAACAGCCCTGGGTATCGAGGTCGGTGAGATGATTGTTGCTCAACATCCCGGCATCAGCAACAATCACCGCTTAACACGGATCAGGGTGCATTGTCCGTAAAGACGGCAGGACACTATTCCCCCAATGGCATTTCCTTAAGGAGATTAATCTCTATCGGTACAAAAGGTGTTAATACTTACATCACATATTTTGCGGTTAATTAGTGTCTGTTAAAAAACCCCTAAATTCACTAGTAAACTATTGAAAACATGTACTTTTCTGATGCGTTTGTTTCTGCGAAGATTTCCGATATTTGGTACAATTTCTTAATATTTTACATGATTTCCATTGAATCAGCCAATCTTCGCTAAATTAAAGAACAGGCGTCCACATATTTCGGTTAAGTCAACACGTTGAAAAATATACTTTTATGCATAGTAAACTCTTGAAATTTAAGAAAAATAGAGGTTTTTTAACAGACACTAATTAAAAGATGATATCAATATATTGATTTCATTAATAGTTAATTTCCTGACCGCGAAACCACAAATAGCTTAAAGAAATGCCATTGACTATTCCTCTCCCCCATCTTCCCAGGAAAAACCTCATACCCGATGGGCAAACCGCACCACGTCACCGCTCAGGCCAGGAGAACTTGCGCCTCGCTCTGTTTTCCATCCTTGCTATATCCAAAGGCACGAAGCGTCTCTTCACAACGGGAGTCAAAAAACAACGTTGTGCAATCAAATAAGACCAGATCAAGGGGTTCTGAAAATAAAGACCTTGTTGGCGTCAAGGAAATCCATCATGCGATAGGCCTTTTCCAAGGCCATGCTGACACCGAAGTCCTGCTTGAGAAGCCGCACGCGCGAGCGCTTGCTGGCAGGATGGGCCATGCGCGGCAGCACCATATGATGTAAAATCCGATTGGATACCTTTTGCCGTTTTGCGGGGAGAATGTGCTCAAGCCCGATGTCACGATAGACGTGACCATAGACCTCGTGGAGACCACTGATCACCCGCTGCTCTTCGTACAAGGAACTTAAGTCATCAATCGGAAGAACTTGTTTGGCCGTGCGGCTTGATTCAATCGCCATCTTTGCGACCTGTTCTGGCGGAAAAAGAGTGGGGCGACGCTCGTGAAGCATTTTGGCCTTGATGCGCTGGCGCACTCTGCCTATAAACTAAATTAGGTCTAAACAAGCCTCAAAAAGTGGTTTATAAGAGCCCGAATTGTTCATATTCTCATTCGGAGTTCCCTCACTATGACCCCTCTTGCACCAATCCGCCAGACGTTATTTTCGCTGGAAGGTCAACAGATCTTAGCCGAGATGCCAGCCCCGACGACCTTTTCGGGACGTATGGCCTTTGCGCGTGCGGTGTGCGCGCTTTGCGTTTGTGGATACCCGAGGAGCGTTGCGGGAATCCAGTTGCATTGCAGCGTGACGGGAACTTGAAACGGCGGGTCGGA
>JAPORV010000209.1 GCA_026710055.1 Aestuariivita sp. | reverse complement strand
GGTATCATCGCGGGAGTTAGGGTCGAAGGTGAGCTGACGGGTGGCGGTATTGCCAAGAAGGGGTTGTATGGCGAAGGATGTGCGCATAATGTGACTTTTCCATGATTGGACTCTGGCGAAGATTTGCTGATTTGGAGCAAATCTTGGGTGTAATTGCTGATATTGTCCCAAATACCCGCAATCTGCGTCAGAGAAAAACGACAAAAGAGTCAACTTTTTCAGCGGTTTAATACTGATTTTTAGTTTTTTACAGACACTAGGTAATAACGATTTGTCGATATTTGTTGTGAAATTTTCCTGATGATCAATGTGGTGTTTGATTAGCGTCAATTATGATGATTTCTGAGAAAAGAGATAAGTCATTCTGCTGGTTGAGATGGGATTGAAGAACCGTTGGTATCATCGGTTTGAATTGGTATTGGTTGTGATGCTGTATGGAATATTCTAGGCTTAGCTTCATTTGGTTCCCAAATTATCTCTGGCATGCTAATTTTGCGAGTCGCGCGCTTTAATGCCCAATCCCGCGCAAATTCACTACTTTGTGGCATTGATAACCATGCAAATAATTGGGCAAATCCTAAAGCATAGGTGACCGTCCAAACGCGAATTGCTAGCATTGAAGGTGTGAAAACAAGTGTGAGAACTGTCGCTGTCCCGAGGCCAAAGATAACTGCTGTTGCAAGTTGCTTCCAAAGTAAGGCAGCAGGGGCATCAACGGAGTAGCCTCCATTGAAAAAGTCAAGAGAAACGCCAAACATCATGGGTGTCAAGCCTGCCATCGTTGTAATTGATGTCATTAGTACGGGTCGAAGGCGAATTTCTGTTGTTCGGATAATGGCTTCAATTTGTGGCATATACCGAGTAAATTCTTGGTAAGTATCAATTAAAACGATATTATTATTCACCACAATACCAGCAAGTGCCACGATTCCTATACCTGTCATAATTGTTGAAAAAGGTTGCTGCATGATGATCATGCCGAGTAAAACACCAGTTGTCGACATAATGACGGCAAGCAAAACCAAGATTGAATTATAGAAGCTATTAAATTGAGCGAGCAGGATAATGAACATCAGCCCAAGCGCTCCTGAAAAAGCAATAATCAGGAATGATTCGCTTTCGCTTTGTTGCTCGCGATCTCCAGCCCATTCCCACTCAATTCCTAGAGGAAAATCTTGGGCATCTAACCATTCGGTAAGAAAATTTATGCGCTCATTAGCATTTACCGTGACTAATCTTGCAGTTTGGTTAGCTAATCTATCTTTGATTTTTTGTTCTTCAAGTTTGCTACGGTAGATTGGATTAAGATCATCTGAATTCAAAATGTAGCCCAAAATAGCATCAGTTTCAGAGTCAATGATTTTTTTTATTCCTAAAGCAACATTGGCCTTGATATCAAAGTGGGGTTTTTCATTAAAGCGCTCAATCTCTGGAATTTTCTGAATTGGCGTTCTTGTCACAAAATTAGATAACGGAACCTGACCATCGCGCGACCAAACTTTAAGACTATCGATTGTGGAAAGAAGTCTATATTGTTCTGGGAGACGTACACGAATTTCAATCTCTTCATCCGAAGAATCAACACGCATCGTGTCTAGCAATAGACCGTGCGTTACAAGTTGAATCATACCTCCAACTGCAGCAACATCTGCACCAAACCGACCAGCTTTTTTGACATCAACATCAAGCTTCCAATCTATACCAGGCAGAGGTAAGCTATCTTCAATTTCAACCAGACCTTCCATGTTTTGGATTTTATCCAAGATTCTCTGGGTTGTAGCCACTAGGTGATTTTTATTATTGCCACGAATTCGAAGAAAAATTGGTTTTCCTGTTGGTGGGCCTTGAGATAATAACGCGACTTCGACTTGAACCCCGGGAATATCGTCTAAACGCTTCTTAAGGTTATCAAGAATTTGCTTCCCATAATACATGTCCACAACTGATTCGGTGTCTATTAAGTTAAAAAAGATCGGATCTCCCGATACGCGAGGACGTTTATCCCATGGCGTAAGTTCAATACGAATTTGACCAATCGAGTCGCTAGGTGGAGCCACTTCGGGGGCATCTCGTTGAAGCGCGTTTTCTCCCGCAGTTGCGAAGACGCTATCAATGCCTGGCATACCTACAACTTTATCTTCGACTTGTTGAATCAGTGCGTCTTTTTCTGCTAAAGAAAGGTTGCCGCGTGAACGAATGAAGATTATGGCATTTTCTGGTTCAGAATCGACGAAAAATTCTACACCTAAATTATTCTGACTGTAATAAATGAACACCCCTGCGATGGCAGAGATGATCGCCCCGATTGAGATGATAGGCATAATCGGGTTACTGACAATCATTTGAATCACCGATCCAAAAGCTGTACGTTGTTGGCTGCTGCGAATTTTACTCTGTTTGATGCTGATTTGTATCGACCCAATTGTGATGATTGTTAAAATACTGCCAATAATAAACAGAACAACGCCCGGAAAAAAACGCAAGGTACCATTCAATTCTAATATTCGAATGAATGGAAGGTACTGCGGATTGAGTAATTGCATTGCGCCAATAAAGGTCAAGTAAATTGATATTAATAATAAAATCATTCTTGCTGACCAATATGGTATGGCGCGCCGCAAGGTGCTTGAAGAATTATCTATAACCCTGTTAAAGCGGCCCGCAATGCCTCCCATTACAGGAATGTAAATTAATGCGACAATAAGAGAAGCAGAAAGGACAAAGATCAGAGTGATCGGAAGCATACCCATGAATTGACCGGAAATACCGGGCCAGAATAGCATTGGTAAAAAGGCGCATAAAGTTGTCGCGGTTGAACTGATAATGGGCCAAAACATTCGTTTGGCGGCGTCAACATGTGCTTGCATCGGACCAATGCCTTCACGGATTCGCCTATCAGCATTTTCTACAATAACCACAGCACCATCGACAAGCATGCCGACTGATAAGATTAAGCCAAAAAGAATAATGTTTGTGATTGGGATATCTGCTATCGCGAGAAATGCAAAGCAAAGCAAAAATGACGTCGGAACAGAAAATCCTACCAACAGCGAAGCGCGAGTGCCAAGAGCCGCGAGAACCACAATCATTACCAACGCAATCGCTGTAAAGACAGATGCTTCCAATTGATCAATCATTGATACAATAAACAGGTTTTGATTAGATGCTTCGATTTTGACTGCTTGCTGTACAGCATCTGACCAAGACTGATATACCGCCTGCGCTTCTTCATTCGCAATCCTAGCGGTTTCAATTAAGCTATATCCAGTTCTTTTGAAAATATATAGGCCAATGGAATCAATACCGTTATGGCGTGCAGTACCATCGCGATCTTTAAATGTTAAACGAATCTCAGCTAATTCACCGAGAGTAATCACACTGTCACCTTCGACTTTAATGGGGAGATTATAAATGTCTTGATAGTTTTGATAGCCAGAGGGAATCTTTAAAGAGAAAATACCTTGATCGGTTTCTACCTCACCCGCGGCAATTGCTCTGTTATTGTTGACAACAACCCTAATTAAGTCACTAGCTGTTAAATTATACGATTCCAGTAATAACGGATTAATGATCACTTCAAGCATTTCTTCCCGATCGCCGACAAGTAAAATTTTATCAACCGATTCTAACCTTTCAAGGCGTTCTTTGAGTTGTTGCGCAAGAGTTCTCAAAGTGCGTTCGGGAATACCTCCCGAGTTGACAAGTATGATCGGGAGATCAAATATATCAATGGTGGAAATCGAGTATTTTTCAGCATCTTCCGGAAAGTTGGATTCAGCAGTTTTCATGGCCTCTCGCACGTTTGAGATTGTTGCTTCACGATCCCATCCAAATTCAAATTCAAGAACAACACCGCCGTATCCTTCCGCTGCTGTTCCAGATAATCTGGTAAGACCATCAATTTCGGCGAGTTCGATTTCCATCGGACGCACAAGTAATTTTTCACTATCTTCTGCCGATATTCCGTTATAAGGAACAGAAATAAAAATGACCGGTACATCAATTTCCGGTTCACCTTCTTTGGGAAGAAAGCTGTATGCTGCCGTACCAGAAATTATAGAAATTATAATGAATACCAGCACCATTCGGGCTCGTTTGGCCGCCCAGTCAACAATTTTTGTCATTACTCTGCTTTCTGGAATGTTGGCGTAACGGTCATACCTTCAGAGACATATTCTTGGCCAACAATAATAATGTTACTTTGCTTGTCCAATCCATTGACAAAAACACCTTCCAAGCTATCTCTAACCACACTAACTGGTTTAAATTCAGCCTTTCTTTGGTTGTTCACAATTCGAACGCCCAATTCACCGGCATCATTTAACGTTAACGACGATTGAGGAATGAGGTGTACTAACAGTTTACCAGACGCGATAGCCATTTCGGCTGTTTGTCCGTGACGTATGGTTAAGTCTTGATTGGGTACGACCGATTCAACTCTAAAAGTTCTTGTTCCAATGTCAGCTGCTTTTGATATAAAATTGACACGTCCAGTTATACTACGACCTGTGGCAAGTCTTGCTTGAACAACAGCGCCAAATTGCAATTTATCAATTTCAGATTCAGGCACGGAACCTACGAGTTTTATTGGATTCAGTTGAATGATTGTCGCACAATGGTCGCCTGGCCTTAACAATGAGCCAATTTCGGCTGAGTCTGATTCCAATAGCCCATCGAAAGGCGCACGAATTTCCAGTTTCTCTATATCTTTTTTTTCAGTAGCAATGGCGGTTTGTGCGGTTTGCACACCAGCTTTAGCACCTTCTAATTGAGAGCGTGCGGTTTGCACACTAGCTTTTGCAGCTTCTACGGCTGCCTCTACTGCGGCTAGTGTCGAATCTGAAGCAAAGCCATTTTCAGCTAGTCCTTTGGTAGCATTTAAGTTGAGATTTGCTTCAGTAAGTCGTGCTTTTGCTTCACTTATTTGGGCTTCCGCAGCAGGTAGCATGGATTTCGCTTGGGATAGGTCGGCTTCCGCTTCCGCGAGCGAAACTAATCGAGTGCCAGGATCAATGCGGCATAACAGATCATCTTTGGTAACCAAAGATCCTTTTCTTAATGGCTCGGAAGCTATCGGACCCATAATCTCTGAGCGCATTTCGACTTGGCGATTTACTTCTGTTGTACCACTGACAAGAATAAGTTGATCAATTTCTCTTTCGATGGATGACATAGCTACAACGGAAATTGGTTTGATATCTTCTTCATTATTTTCCTGGATTGAATCTTCAGTGGTCTGATTTTCGCGAATTGATGAACCAGAAAAGATGTTCCTTTCAAAAACAATTAGATAGAGAATTACCAGAACAAAGACAGCAGTAATGAGGGGGAAAACGCGCATTCTTAGTCTCAAGTTTCGCAAGTTTGACGGTTACATTTTGTGAATGAAAATAACATAAAGACAAGTATTGAACTTAGAAAATGTAATCGTTCAATTGAAACACGAATTTTGTGCTGAATTCAAATCACTCATTATTCAGAGCAATTAAGTATAATAATGATTTAAGATAAAAAAATTCAATAGGAAACATTAAAACGATTGAGATAGAGTAAGTTGAACGATCCCAATTACTATTATTGGTGCGTGCTTTAATCGCCTTGTAAATTATGTGAAACTACTGACAATCAATAATTCCCGCTAGAATATTTATTCTTTTCTTTCATATAATACAGAAAATTAGGAAATTATTTTTGTAAAGTTTTAGTACTGAAACTTTAGCCTTTGGGTTACTGAGGAGGGGTAAATTATTCCAATTTTTTGGAGATTTAGATTTAGCATTTGAAATGCGCTCGCTATAGTTTTCACGACTTAGCGGGAATTGCTGATTAACAATGCTGGCGATTGATTCTGATTTAATATACAACTATCAACCTTACTTGATATATTGATACGGTTCTCTGTGCAGACATGTCTCGGTCAATTCCGCTTTGTGTCTTGTTCCAAAGCATCTTTATCTTTAGATCATTTTTTCCGAGGTTGCAGCTCGAGCTGTAAAGAATGAGGGAAGTTACCGTATTGTGACCTTTTCAGGGATCGTATCGGCGCGTTGCTTATTCTTACTTTAGAAGAGTGTTGTTTTTAAGATTTATTTAGTGTCTGTTAAAAACCTCTATTTTTCTCAAATTTCAAGAGTTTACCATGCATAAAAGTATATTTTTCAACGTGTTGACTTTACCGAAATATGTGGATGCCTTTTCTTTAATTTAGCGAAGATTGGCTGATTTAATGGAAATCATGTAAGATATTAAGAAATTATACCAAATATCGGAAATCTTCGTCGGAACAAACGCATCAGAAAAGTACATGTTTTCAACATTTTACTAGTGAATTTGGGAGTTTTTTAACAGACACTATTTAAGAGGTGGAAAACGATAACGAGCAGCAGCGAGCGTCCAATCCATGTGGTTTCGCACATACTGGCTTGACGCATTTGATGGAGGATTATAATCCCAGTGATCATCAGGATTTAGGTTCATGGCATTTTGTAATTTTTGCCGACTTCTTTGGCTCTCTATAACCGCCTCTCTTATTTTTGAACTGTTCCAGCGTTGGCTTACTTCATCAGCAAAGGACTGACATACATCATTATAGTTTTCATCGTTTGCTAAGTTGGTAAGTTCTAGCGGATCATCTGCGAGATTAAAAAGTTGAGGCGGATCTATCTCACAATGGATGTACTTAAAAATTCCGCGACGGATCATGAAAATTGGCCAAGGTGTCATTTCGGCACAGTATTCCGCAATAGCTTCATCTACTGGATCAGCTTTCCCGTAGGCTAATGGAAGTAAAGACCGACCATCAATTTTCTCGCCGTATGTGTTTTTGTTGCCGCCTCCAATTTCAATAAGTGTTGGCAAGATATCAATTAACGAGCAAGCATTATTAACCGTACCATGTCTTATATTCGGTCCCGTCACAATTAACGGTACACGTGACGAATTTTCAAAAAAAGTCATTTTGTACCACAAACCACGTTCACCTAGCATATCACCGTGATCAGCTGTTATAAAGACAATTGTATTATCTAATTCATCGATATCTCTAAGCGTTTTTATCAGCGCCCCAACTTTGCTATCGAAATAGCTTACATTCGCATAGTATGCTCGTCTTGCCTTGCGAATCTCGGCTTCAGAAATTGTTGTATGAGAAGCTTCAATTCCGTCCATGATTCTTCTTGAAAATGGATCTTGATTATCTGGTGAAAACATTACTTTCGGGAGATCAATTTCATGATCGGAAAATTTATTCCACCACTCCGGCATCGCCACATATGGATCATGTGGATGAATAAAACTAGCGACTAAACAAAACGGTGAAGCATTTCCCGACCTTCGGTCACGTCCGCGATCAATAAGCCAGCGTTGTGCGGCAAACTCAACTTCATCATCGTAGTCGGTTTGAAAAGTCGCAATAGCTTCACCGCTTTCTTTGACAGTTTGCATATTGTGATACCACTTATCAATCCTCATGGATGCTTTTTCCCAGTTTGGTGTCCAAGCAAAGTCTGATGGATAAATATCTGTTGTTATTCTTTCTTTGAAGCCATGTTTTTGATCCGGACCAATAAAATGCATTTTCCCCGAGAGGCAGGTCCGATAGCCAAGTGAATTAAGGTAATGAGCAAATGTTGGTATCGATGCTTTCAATTCACTGGCATTATCGTATGCGCCAATTCGACTGATATGTTGACTTGTCATAAAGGCAAAGCGAGAGGGTGCACATAGCGGCGAATTACAATAAGCGGCATCGAATCTCGTACCGATTTTGGCGAGGGAGTCTATATGAGGCGTGCGCGCAACTTTATGACCGTATGCACCCAAGAAATGTGGTGCCAGTTGATCTGCCATAATGATCAGGATATTATGTTTGTCCATAATCTTTTTTCTCCATACCAGTTCAAGTATGAAACGCGTCAATTAAAAAAAACATACCCCTCCTACGGGCTCCTGTAAACTCAGAAAAATGAAAATAGAATACTTTAGTGCAATGAATCGGTTTGTATATTTTCATTCTTACCAAATATAAAGCGCGCGTATTGATATCAAACGAACTCAGTCACAAAAAATACTTGATCACGCTCTCAATATAAGGACAATGTATTTTATTTTATGGGGCTTACAAAGATAAATTGACATACCGAATTATGTTGTGTCATGCTTTCAGTAGCATCGCGTTATGGTGCATGATTCTAAATTATCTCTGCAAGTCTGTTTGTTCTGTTGAAGAACAAAGAACTTTTTGGGAGAAAAAAATGATAAAGACACTTGCTCTAAGATTAGTATTCGTAACGGTAGCCACAGTTTTTCTTTGCATGGCGAGTTTGCCAATTATGGCCGCAAGTATTACTATGAATGTCGGGTTTGGCGCGCCAGAGGAATCACTTTATGGACAGTTTGGTAAGCTTTTTCAAGCGCAGGTTGAAAAATATACCAGTGGTAATATTGAGGTAAAATTACGCTGCTGTAATCAAATTTCTAGTGAGGATGAAGCCTTTAAGGCAATGCAGTTAGGCACTGTCGATGGATTTTTTATTACTGCTAACAATGTATCTCCACACTGGCCATTAATGGACGTTACAGTTTTGCCATATATGTTTCAGAATGCTGAACATTTGGATCGAGTTCTTAATGGTGAAGTGGGTCAGATGATGAAAAATAGATTGCAGAAAGATACATCTGTTTATTTATTGGCATTTGGCCCAGCATTATATCGCGACTTTTACAATTCCATACGTCCTATTAATTCAATGGCTGACATGTCAGGCCTCAAAATTCGTGTGCCTAAAAACGAAGTCATGATTGCCACTTTTGAAGCATTTGGTGCCAACCCCGTACCGTTAGCTTGGTCAGAAACACCGACAGCGTTACAAACTGGCACAGTAGATGGTGGCGATAATGGCACGTCATTTATTAAGGACATGAAATTTTTTGAGTTTCAGCCACATCTTGTGATCTTGGAACATTTTGTTGCTTTTGCGCCTTTATTTGCGTCCGACAATTTTATGAAAAAGCTTTCGGATGAGCAGCGTGCTCAAATCCAAGCGGCAGCGACAGACGCGGGCAGGGAAATGGCTGTTCAAATGGCGACAAATACTGAGGAAGTGCGTAAGTGGCTCGTGGAGGAGGGTGGTATGAAAAGAACAGACCCGGATAAGGCTGACTTCATTAAAGCGGCGATGAGTGTGCAAAAAGAATTTGCCGAAAATCGTGGATTAGAGTTTATTGCATTGGTTGAGGCGATTCAATCGGCTGCAAAATAAATTTATTTTCGACAAAGAGAACGGCTTTACGTTCTCTTTGTCAGGCGCATTTTTGTGATAGCAAAAGCAAGGTTTTTTCTGAATGATAGTGCTAAAATGGCTTGAACGATATTTCGAGGAATTGATCTGTTGCGTTTGCATTTCGATTATTGCTATTGCCGTTTTTTCTCAAGTAGTTGCGCGATATATTTTTGAAATCGCGCTTCATTGGACGGAAGAAACTGCCGCAATTTGTATGGTTTGGGCAGTCTATATGGGTGCGTCATTATGTGTAAGGGAACGTTTCCATATCCGGATAATGATTGCTGTTCAGGCTTTACCTATTAGGTTTGGAAAAATTATCATTATTACTGCTGATTTGTTCTGGGCATTCTTTTGCCTACTGATGATACGGGTTGGCTGGGATTATTTATTTGTATTTTGGCGATTCACTGAAACTAGCCCATCCTTAGGTATTAATCAATTCTATCCACAGACAATACTCGTAATCGGGTATATATTAATATTACTTAGGTTGATACAGACATATTTCCTATGGCATCGCAATGGTAGAAGTGGGTTGCCTGGCTTACTTGAAGAAGAATGGACGAACACCAAATAATATCAGGAATTTTGATATCAGTACAGAACTCATCCTCGCTTTCGTCTTCGTTGGGCTAACCATAATTGGTGTTCCTTTATTCGTTTCAGTCGGGTTAACAACCGCACTTGCGCTTCTTTTTATTGACATTCCATTCACGCTTTTAGCTCAAACCGGATATGGCAGTCTAACCCCATTTCCTCTTCTCACCATTCCGCTTTTTGTTCTAGCCGGACGGTTGATGGAAGTAGGCGGGATGGCTCATCGGATGATTTCTATTGCAACTAATCTTGTTGGTGCTTATCGGGGATCAATGGGATTAGTTACAGTTTTTGCGTGTATGTTATTTGCCGCTTTATCTGGTTCAGGACCAGCAACAACAGCAGCAATCGGGTCTGTCACAGTACCGGCCATGAAGCGCGAAAACTATGATGTGCCTTTTGCAGCTGCAATAACCGCGAGTGCTGGTGCGTTAGGCAGTTTAATTCCGCCGTCAAATTTGCTAATTATTTACGGCCTAGTTTCAGAGACCTCAATTCCGCGTTTATTTCTTGCCGGATTAATTCCGGGGATTATGGTGACAATTCTATTGATGATCACCACATATATCATTGCACGCAGGCGTCATTACGGCGGTGACGGTAAGCCCTTTTCGTTTAGGCCATTTCTGCAAGCCACATGGGCAGGAAAGTGGTCAATTGCTGCTCCTGTTTTAATTCTAGGTGGCATTTACGGTGGGGTTTTCACACCGACAGAGGCAGCAGGGGTTGCTGTCTTTTATGCGCTTTTCGTAGGATTATTCATTTACCGAGAATTAACCATAAAGAAAATTATTGCTGCCTTACGATTTACGGCACTTCTTACAGGTATACTTATTCTCTTGACACCAACACTGGCATTTGGGCAGCTTACGGCTTTTTATGATGTTCCAACGTCGGTACAAGAAGGTATTATGTCAGTAACGACTAACGCTGTATTGGTACTTTTACTGATTGGTGCATTTTATATCTTTATTGGCACATTTATGGAGTCGCTTGCGCAAATAGTCTTGTTCACAGCGGTATTCTTGCCGCTTGTGACGTCTCTCGGGGTGGATCCCGTGATGTTTGGAATATTTACTGTGATTACCTGTGAAATTGGTTTCTTGACTCCGCCACTCGGCGCAAATCTGACGGTTGCTGCACGCATTTCGGGTATTTCCATCGAACGAATTTCTGTTGCGGTCCTGCCTTTTATCCTTGCTTATATTATTGGAATGATCATTTTGGTTTTTTCCCCAGATATTGCAACATTTCTTCCCAATTGGCTTTATGGTGAAGCAAAATGAAATATGATCACTACAGATCAATTGAATAATTGATCCTATTGTTTGGGAATATCACGAGTGAATAGGCTGATTTTTTTGAAAATTAACTTATACAAATTTATGAATTTATGTGAATATTGAAACTTTGTTATTTAAATCCCAAAAAATCTGAGTTGATCGGCAAGTTTAAATTTTAAACTTCATATGATGATAATTTCGGTTTGTGCGAGGTTACTGATGATAGATATATTGTTAAAAGGGGGCATCATTTATGACGGTTCTGGTAATAGAGGATTAAAGGGTGACATAGCTATTACAGGAAAAACAATAAGTGCAGTTGAGAGCAAAGAGATTATTGATAGCCGTATAGCAAAAAAAGTAATGGATGTTTCTGGCCTTGTTGTCGCACCTGGATTTATTGATATGCATACCCATTCAGATTTCACATTAATTGCAGACGGTCGTGCTGAAAGCCAGGTTCATCAAGGTGTTACTACTGAAGTTATTGGTCAATGTGGTATTAGCTGTGCACCAGTGAATTCTTCAAAGGATATTCGTCGTGTTGCACCTTGGTATATTGATTATGCTGAGCATGAGCCGTGGCGTGGATTTGGGGAATATCTAGACGTCCTGGATCGTATTGAGCTTGGCGTTAATGTGATGGCTTTTGTCGGACATGGTACAGTGCATCGTGCCATTCTTGGCGATTCGCTAAATCCTGGCGAATGTACTGATATCGCGGAAATGGCGCGTTTAGTTGATAAATGTATGGATGAAGGGGCAGGCGGGTTATCATCAGGTTTAGAGTACTATCCTGGAAGTCTTGCTTCACCTGAACATTTGGTGCCTTTGTGTGATGTTGCGGCGAAATATAAGCGCCTGTACGCAACACATGTGCGCAATCGTGATGTAAATTATGACTTGGGGTTTGCCGAAGCAATTTCAACTGCGCGGCAATCAGAAGCTAAGCTACAAATCAGTCACATCCAACCTAAGTTTGGGGCACCGGATTACGCGATGGAACACACATTAGAAATAATCGAGTCTGCCCGACGTTATGACACTGATATTTCTTTTGACGTGATTCCGCATGACTGGAGTCATACTCTAATGGTCGCCATCCTTCCAAAATGGGCGCAAGCTGGTTCAATCAATGATGTTCTTCGTCGGTTATCTGATCCTGAATGTCGGGAGAAAATTAAGGATAATCCAAAGCCGATGTGGTTGATTGTGAAGGCAGAAAAATGGTCAGATATTGTTTTGTTAAATGCTATACAGAATAAAGACATTGTCGGTGCAGATTTTGCTGAAATTGCGCGCATGAGAAATATGCATCCATATGACGCTGTTCTTGATATTTTACTTGAGGAAGGTCAGCATATAATGTCTTGCATGTGGACATCTAAGTCATTTCGAAATGAGGATATTGATTTATGTCTTGCTCAACCAGAATGTGCGGTTATTTCTGATACTGTTGCGATTGCTAATGATGGAATTCTAAGCGATCATGTTGGCTCACTTTCGGGTTATGGTTGGGCGGCACGTTTTTTGCAACATTATGTTCGGGATCGAAAGTTTCTACGGTTAAGTGATGCCATTGCAAAGCTAACATCCATTCCAGCACACCGACTCGGGCTTGTGAATCGTGGACTGTTGAAGGCTGGTTATCAGGCTGATATTTGCGTATTTGATGAATGTAATATTACCAGTAACGCAACAGCAAAAAGACCGCGGCAATATGCTTCTGGTATTGTGCATGTATTTGTCAATGGTTCAATGGCAATGTATAATGGAAGGCGAACAACTAATAATGCAGGTGAAGTTATCCGAGAATTCGCGATTTAATTTGACAGATTTATAAGGACTTGTTATTTAAGCATTTATGGAATGAAATTAATTTGGTGATCAACAAGTATATGGGTTTTCAGAGAGATTTTTAACAAACAGACAAACTGAGTAGATGCATAACGGCTAAATTAGAAATAAATCCTGATTAATTCCGCACCTATGGCCTCGTTATGAATTTTGTTAGGGTTAGATTATTTTTTTAGTTGCTCAAAAACTCTACATAGTGTCTGGTAAAAAAACCCTTAAATTCACTAGTAAAATTTTGAAAACATGTACTTCTCTGATGCGTTTATTCTGGCGAAGATTTCCGATATTTGGTACAATTTCTTAATATCTTACAAGATTTGCATTGAATCAGCCAATCTTCGCTAAATTTAAGAAAAGGCATCCACATATTTCAGTTAAGTCAACACGTTGAAAAACATACTTTTATGCATGGTAAGCTCTTGAAATTTGAGAAAAATAGAGGTTTTTTGACAGGCACTAATCTATAGATTAATCCTGTTAAAGGTTGCACCAATAAAACTCGTTGATCATTAAGAAAGGCGATAGCTTTTTTTCTGTCAACTCAAAAAATCAACTCTATTAAATCGATCACTCCTCGAATGTTCGCATTTTGCACCTTCAATTCATTCTGATTAGAATCATCGCATTTCAATAAACCAGAGAAATATAACTCTTTTTTCTTTCTTGAATTAACTGCGTGAATTTCATAAGAGTATTAATATTAATACTTGACGATACTACTGATCGCTATAAGAAGTATAACGACAAATTAATCATTCACCAATATACTTCCTTTCATTATTGGAAATCCACGCAAAAATTCCTTGGCATTTTGCGGTTTTTTCCCTTGTCGCTGCAATTTCAACAAGCGAACTGCGCCGCTCCCGCAAGCCACCTTCAACGCATCATCTAATACTTCACCTGGCTTTCCCTTTCCATCAGACTTACAGCTTGCAAGCAACTTAATTCTGTTTGCATCAATGTTAAACCATGCACCCGGGAACGGTGATAAACCACGAATTTGACAATCTATTTCTTGTGCTGATCGCAACCAATCGATATGAGACTCCGCTTTGTTAATTTTTTTTGCATAAGTAACCCCGGATTCTAATTGCGGTACGGGATCAAGAAATGATAACCTCTCTAATGCAGAAACGATTAACTCGGCACTCATATGAGCTAATCGGTCATGTAGTTCCGCAGCTGTTTCTCTTTCTCCAATGTTGGTAACTTGACTCAGAAGTACAGGACCAGTATCTAAACCTTCCTCCATTTTCATAATACAAATGCCCGTTTTGCGATCACCGGCCATAATCGCACGTTGAATTGGCGCCGCACCGCGCCATCGCGGGAGTAAACTCGCATGAATATTTAGGCACTTTCTTTGACATGACTGCAAGATTGCTTTTGGCAAGATTAGCCCGTAAGCGACCACAACAATTACGTCAGGACTAAGCGATTGACATTGTATTTGAATTTCTTTCTGCCGAAGTGACTGCGGACAAAATACCGGCAACCCAAGTGTCTTGGCTCGCATGTGAACAGGTGATATACGCTCTTTTTTTCCTCTTCCTGCCAACTTGGGAGGTTGACAAAACACAGCAATTATTTCGTGTCCAGCCCCACTAATCGCATCAAGTGCCGGAATTGAAAAGTTTGGGGTCCCCATAAATACTATACGCATTTTATTACTTCGTTGTACGTTCAAAGTTCGTTATTTTTTCTCGCCATTAAACAAAAACTTACAATCAACATACACCTAAAATTTGGAGATTATATACTTAGGTAAACAAACTACTAAATACAGAAAGTAATCAGCAAATTTCTGATTATTTACACCACTTATACTGTTTTTTTATTAAGCCCCTAAAATTTATACAATCAGAGTTCAAAAACTCTTCTCAAATAGTGAAAAAACCAAGAATCCCAATAAAATCAAACAAAAATTAAAATCTTGCATCAAAAACAAGAAATCTGCTTACGTCTATTGAATTTGAGAGTTGGATTTTTGAAAGATAAAGGTCTCGCGAAGGGAACAAGTAGTTACATTTTTCTTTTTACTTACGAATTCAATTCTACGAGGCATTCTCTCCTCTAGCCAGTTCACGTTTGAATTTCTGCATTTTCCGTGTGATCATCTTGCGTTTCAGCAAAGTCAAGTAGTCAATAAACAATGTGCCATCTAGATGATCAATTTCATGTTGTAGACATGTTGCCCATAATCCATTAAATTCTTGCTCTTGGTCATTACCGTTTTCGTCGATCCAGGAAACCTCGACTTGCGCTGGCCTCTTTATCTCCGCAAATTGCTCAGGAAGCGACAAACAGCCCTCTTCATAAGTATTCAATTCATCTGACTTGGAGATAATCTCTGGATTAAACATAATCACTGGTTGAGGTGATCTGTCCCCTGGCTTCACGCAATCTAAGACAATCAAACGACTTAAGTGACCAACCTGCGGAGCGGCCAACCCAATTCCAGGAGCAGCATACATCGTTTCAAGCATATTTTTTGCTAAACTGCGCAAATCATCGGAAATATTTAAAACGGGCATACATTTCTTCTTTAAGCGCATATCAGGATGAAGAATAATTTCAAGTTTCATAGCAATAACTTAATTTTTTGCATATTTGCATCAGTTCATATGTATTAAAAAAACACCACGCCAAAGAAATTATCATGAGATCTAGGGAAACAAAATTCCCGACAAATTAAACACATTTTAAAAAACCCCAATTCACTTCCAGAATTCCAGACAAGTGACCAGCAATTCCCGCTAGAATATTTCTTCTTTTATTTTCATATATTTAGGCAATTTAGAAAAGTTATTTTTCGTAAAATTTTTGCACTAAAATTGAGACTTTAATGTTATTTTTGAAGCATTTTTTCTAGTTTTCTCAGAGGCCTAGAGTTCGAATGACACTCGTTACTATTCACCCGAGTTAGCGGGAATTACTGACAAGTGACATAACATTCTTAACAGTAGGCTAATTATTGATTTACTTCTCGCAAATAACTAGGTTTCGTTACACCAAAACTAAAAAAAAGACAATCGAATTACTTACTTTCATTCACGTCCAAAAGACAAATAAACTAGAGCTTTATGCAAGTCCAATCGCTTTGATCGGGTTTGGAAGGACTTGGTACCACGCTTCAATCGCCAAGGCGACTGGGCGCCCACATCGCCCGCCAATGACAATCGTGCAATTCGCATTGCGCTGGCAGCTTAGGGGCACAACATATGGTATAAAATTTACAACATCATGCAAGATTTACTCCCATTTGCTTTTTTGTTATTATCGCTGTATTAAAATCATCACCTACTCAGTTTTGGATTTGAAACAATCATTGTATCATTGAATGGTTATCGCTTAACTGAACGCTTATGTTCAGGTTAAAGTTGCTGACTTTAAGGATGAAGACAAACTGGATGCCCTTTGATCCAAGGGAAGAATGTTGTCCGACATTATCAAGAATGATTGCTTATCGTGAAGTTATATGTGTGGTGCCAGCTGTCTTAAATGCATAAAGGAAAACGCCCCCGTTAAAATATTCAGAGCGCTTTTTGTTCTGATGCAGATGTTGTCCCGGTGTCTGGGGAAGGCATTCAGCGTGCGCGCATCATTGGCAGTACCAATAACGCTATTGATGCATCAATGAAAGGATTGCTTAATTAATCTGGTCATATAAACATTTAACCTTGTATAAAAAGACTGACAGTTGGTTTATGAATTGCTCATCAATGATAGCAGAAAGATGTAACAGGCATTATAAACTCGTCATCAACACTTCTTCTTGGGGTAAGGACCTCTGAATCTGGATCAAAAATCAAATAAGCAAATAGGTAAATTTAATTGATGGATTGGCAGACAAAAGTAGAATGGAGGAGAGCACGATGACTGGTGGTCAGCAACGAGCGGAATTACAACGACAGATCTGGCAAATTGCCAATGATGTGCGTGGCGCTGTCGATGGTTGGGATTTCAAACAATATGTGCTGGGGGCGCTTTTTTATCGTTTCATCAGCGAGAACTTCGTCAACTATATGGAGGGCGGCAACGACGGTATTGACTACGTAAAATTTTCCGATAACGATATTTCACTTGAGGTAAGAGATGACGCGGTAAAAACCAAAGGATATTTCATATATCCCAGTCAACTTTATGCCAACATTGCCGAGACCGCACATACAAATGACAACTTGAATACTGAGTTGGCCGCTATTTTTTCCGGCATTGAGGCATCTGCGACCGGTTATGCATCTGAGGCGAACATCAAAGGTCTATTTGGTGATTTTGATATCACGAGCAATCGGTTGGGTAATAACGTTAAAGAAAAGAATATGCGTCTTGCATCGGTTTTGAGGGGAGTTGCAGGATTAAAGTTTGGAGATTTTGAAGACAATCAGATTGATTTATTTGGCGATGCTTACGAATTCCTGATTTCCAACTATGCCGCCAATGCGGGTAAATCAGGTGGCGAGTTTTTTACGCCCCACCATGTGTCAAAGCTAATTGCGCAACTTGCCGTACGCGGGCAAGAAAGTGTGAATAAGATCTATGATCCGGCGTGTGGCTCAGGGTCATTACTGTTACAGGCGAAAAAGCAGGGGGACGA
The DNA here is from genome assembly GCA_026710055.1 of Aestuariivita sp. Lineage (GTDB taxonomy): Bacteria > Pseudomonadota > Alphaproteobacteria > Rhodobacterales > Rhodobacteraceae > JAPORY01. The sequence goes on along the minus strand of JAPORV010000209.1, from coordinate 6,143 downwards.
ACACACTGTAGAAGATGGTTTCTTTGGGCAGGAGATCAATCATACGACGTATAACCTCGCCCGCATGAATATGTTTCTGCACAACATCAATTACGATAAATTCAATATCCAGCTGGGCAATACTTTGATAAAGCCGTGTTTTGGCGACGACAAACCCTTTGATGCGATTGTATCGAATCCACCGTATTCTGTAAAATGGATTGGTTCGGATGATTCAGCTTTGATCAATGATGACCGCTTCGCTCCCGCTGGTGTGCTCGCGCCTAAATCCAAATCGGATTTCGCTTTTGTACTCCATTCCTTGAGTTATTTGTCGAGCAAAGGTCGCGCCGCAATCGTATGCTTTCCGGGTATCTTCTACCGCGGTGGAGCGGAACAGAAGATTCGAAAATATCTGGTGGATAGCAATAATGTGGAAACTGTGATTTCGCTGGCCCCTAACCTGTTTTTCGGAACCAGTATTGCGGTGAGCATTCTTGTATTGGCTAAGAATAAAAAAAGTACGGATATTCAATTCATTGATGCCAGTGGTGAGGATTTTTTCCGAAAAGAAACCAACAACAATGTGATGTATGACGATCATATTGCCAAAATTATGGAGATTTTCGACGGCAAGTCTAAGGTTGAGTATGTAGCCGAGATGGTAGGTTATGACAAGATTAAAGAGAATGATTACAACCTGTCGGTTAGTTCTTACGTTGAACCGAAGGACACACACGAAGTTATTGATATTGCCGCATTGAATGTCGGAATCAAGACAACTGTTGCCAAAATTGATAAATTACGAGCTGACATTGATGACATCGTGGCCGACATTGAAGGTGATGCTAGGTGATGCTGCTCAATAACAAACTAGGTATCATTGATCAAGTTGAGTTAGCCAAAGCGGAAGAAAAGATCAGTAAGCGAAGGATCAAACAGTTGTTTGATTCCGGTGTGATTGATCAGGTGGAGGTTGGGACGTTCAAAGGGCTGTCCTTCATCCATTTCTATCTGTTTGAAGAGATTTACGCGTTTGCCGGCAGGATTCGTGATGTGAACATTGCCAAGGGAAATTTTCGCTTTGCACCTCTTATGTATCTGCACGCTTCATTGAACTATATTGATGGCATGCCACAGGGTGGTTTTGATCAGATTATTGAGAAATATGTTGAGATGAATGTCGCTCACCCGTTCCATGACGGCAATGGACGCGCTACTCGTATTTGGCTTGATCTTATTGTGAAACAAGAAATAAAGCAGGTGGTTGATTGGAACGCGGTAAATAGGGATGAATATCTTTCTGCCATGCAGCGTAGTGTTGTGAAGGATATTGAGATCAAAGTATTACTTAAGAGCGCACTGACTGATCAAATTAACGACCGCGCCCTGTTTATGAAGGGTATTGATGTCAGCTTTTACTATGAAGGCTACAGCCAATTCAAAATTGAAGAGTTGTAATCATGAGTGGTTCGAGGTTTCTGGAGAAGTTGCTCGATGGAGCAAATGCGGAGTGGCGGCTACTGGGAAACGGTAATTTTTTTGAAGTGGCAAACCGAGAACGAAAACCTGTAAAGGCCTCTACGCGTGTTGCAGGTAAGACACCATATTACGGTGCAAATAATGTGCAGGATTTTGTTGAAGGTTACACACATGACGGCGAATTTGTTTTAATTGCTGAGGATGGTTCAGCAAGCCTTGAAAATTATTCTGTTCAATATGCAGACGGAAAATTCTGGGCGAACAATCACATTCACGTTGTTCGAGGTCAAAAGGGAGTAAATACAAGATATCTATTTCACTATCTTCATATCGTGAATTTTATTCCTTTTTTGACGGGCGGAGGACGCGCAAAGTTAACAAAAGGACAGATGATTAATATTCCGGTCCCCATTCCCTGCCCTGGAAATTCTGAGAAGTCCTTAGCGATTCAAGGTGAGATCGTGCGCATATTGGACACATTTACCGAGCTTACCGCCGAGCTTACCGCCGAGCTTAAGGCTCGTAGAAAGCAATACAACTACTATCGGGATAAACTGCTCACTTTTGATGATGACGTAAAATATTTACCACTGGGAGATGAGAGGATAGGAAAATTCACGCGTGGCAGCGGTTTGTTAAAAAAGGATTTTATGGAACAAGGAGAAGTTGGCTGCATTCACTATGGCCAAATTTATACACATTTCGGAACCTATGCCCACACGACCAAAACTTTCGTTTCAAATGAGTTTGCTAACAAAGCTCGCAAGGCAAAGCCGGGAGATTTGGTTATTGCGACAACAAGCGAAAATGATGAGGACGTGTGCAAGGCTGTTGCTTGGTTAGGCAATGAGGATGTCGTTGTCAGCAGCGATGCCTGTTTTTTTTCACATAAGCTAAATCCAAAGTATGTCGCTTATTTTTTCCAAACCAAGCAGTTTCAGAAGCAAAAAAATGCTTATATTACTGGTGTAAAGGTTAGACGTGTAAACGCTGATAATCTGGCCAAGATATTGATCCCGGTCCCCTCACCAGAAGAACAGGGTCGCATCGTCGCAATTCTTGACACATTCGACACTTTGACCACTTCACTGACCGAAGGCCTGCCGCGTGAAATCGAACTGCGGCAAAAGCAATATGAATATTACCGCGATCAGCTTTTGAATTTCCCTAAACCCGACAAGAAAGTTGCGTAGGATACAGACAATGATTACGCACACCAAACCACTGGCCGAATCGCGAAACTTCATTGTCCTCAACACCTACATCCAGAAACAGACAGGTGAGACCACCTATCAAAGCGAAGCTGATCTCGAACAGGAACTCATCCAGGATTTGACCAACCAGGGCTATGAATATGTCCCTGAGCTTACCACACCGCAAACAATGCTGTCCAATGTGCGCGTGCAGCTGGAAACGCTAAACAATGTGAAGTTTTCGGACGATGAATGGAAGCGTTTTGTCACAGACTGGCTCGATAAGCCCAGTGACGGCATTATTGAGAAAACCCGCAAGATTCAAGAGGACTGGATTCACGACTTTGTCTTCGATGATGGACAGATACAAAATATCTATCTGCTCGATAAACAGAACCTTGCGCGTAACAAGTTGCAGGTCATCCGACAGTTCGAACAGAAAGGCACCCACACCAACCGTTATGATGTAACCATTCTGGTCAACGGCCTACCATTAGTCCAGATTGAGTTAAAAAAACGCGGGGTCGCTATTCGTGAAGCCTTCAACCAGATTCACCGCTATAGCAAAGAGAGTTTCAACAGCGACAACTCGCTTTACAAATTCCTTCAGATGTTCGTGATCTCGAACGGCACCGACACACGGTATTTCGCCAATACCACCAAGCGCGACAAGAACAGCTTTGATTTCACCATGAACTGGGCAAAAGCAGACAATAGCCCGATTAAGGATCTGAAGGACTTCACCGCTACCTTCTTTCAGAAAAATACGCTGTTGAATGTGCTGCTGACTTACGCGGTGTTTGATACAAGCGATACCTTGTTGATTATGCGCCCTTACCAGATTGCGGCGACCGAACGGATCTTGTGGAAGATTGCCAGTTCCTTTGCCGCCAAGACGTTGAATAAACCAGAAAGTGGCGGTTATATCTGGCACACAACGGGATCAGGAAAGACATTGACGAGTTTCAAAGCGGCGCGTCTCGCAACAGGTCTTGAAGATATCGACAAAGTGCTATTTGTCGTGGATCGCAAAGACCTCGATTATCAGACAATAAGAGAATACCAAAAGTTCTCCCCCGACAGTGTGAATCAATCCGCAAACACAGCTGCCTTGAAGCGTAACCTCGTCAAGGATGACAATCGGATTATTGTCACGACGATTCAAAAGCTGAACAACCTTATGAAGAGTGCGGACACACTAAAGGCGTATGACCAACGAGTGGTGTTCATGTTTGATGAATGTCATCGTGGCCAATTCGGTGAAGCGCAGAAAAACCTGAAGAGGAAATTCAAGCGGTTCTGCCAATTCGGCTTTACGGGCACACCGATCTTTCCAGAAAACGCCGCAGGAGCGGAAACGACGGCGGGTGTCTTTGGTAACCAGTTACATTCCTATGTCATCACAGATGCCATCCGGGATGAAAAGGTACTCAAGTTCAAAGTAGATTACAATGATGTACGTCCTCGGTTCCGAGAGAGCGAATGCGAACAAGATACTGAGATCTTAAATGCCACCGAGGCAAAAGAGGCTTTACAGCACCCGGAACGCATTCGCGAAATCTCGCAGTATATCCTGGATAATTTCCGTTTAAAAACCCATCGACGACATAGAGGAACCGGTGAATTCAACGCCCTATTGGCCGTGAGCAGCATTGACGCCGCCAGGATGTATTACAATACCTTAAACAGGTTGCAGACAGACAGTCCTCACCCTTTGAAAATTGCAACGATCTTTTCGTTTGCGGCCAATGAGCAGCAGGATGCTATCGGCGATATCCAAGACGAAAGCTTAGACGTGACCGAAGGAAAAATGAGCACCAGCGCTAAGGAGTTTCTCGACGCGGCCATCAACGACTACAATCAACACTTCAAGACCAGTTTCAGCACCGAGGGCGATAGTTTCCAAAATTACTACCGTGATTTAGCCCTGCGTATGAAATCGAAAAAAGAAAAAGTAGACTTGCTGATCGTCGTGGGTATGTTTCTCACGGGCTTTGACGCCCCGACCTTAAACACTCTTTTTGTCGACAAGAACCTGCGGTTTCATGGTCTCATACAAGCCTACTCACGAACCAACCGCATTTATAACGCGACTAAGACTTTCGGCAATATTGTCACTTTCCGAGACTTAGAACAGGCGACGATTAATGCCATTACTTTATTTGGCGATGCCAACACCCGGAACGTGATTCTGGAAAGAAGCTATCGCGAATACATGGATGGCTATAAAGATGCAATAACCGGTGAGGCATGCCGGGGTTTTGTGGATGTTGTAGAAGACTTGGAGCGACGGTTTCCAGATCCAACCACTATTACCAAGGAAGCAGATAAGAGAGACTTCGCAAAGCTGTTCGGAGAATACCTGCGTCTGGAGAACATCCTGCAGAACTACGATGAGTTCACACGTCTGACCGCCCTGCAAAATGTAACCGATGAAACGGAGCTTAAGGCTTTTCAGCAAAAGCACGCCCTCAACGACGATGACATGATTGCTCTGAAGAGCATACGGATGCCGAGCGCCCGCGCTGTGCAAGACTACCGCTCAACCTATAACGATATTCGAGACTGGCTGCGCCGACAAAAAGAGGACCCGGGCAATACGAATAACACGATAGATTGGGACGAAGTGGTGTTCGAGGTGGACCTACTCAAATCGCAGGAAATCAATCTGGACTATATTCTGGAACAGATTTTTGAGAGCAACCGAAAGGCGAAAAACAAGTTGGAAATTGTTGAGGATATACGGCGTATGATCCGCGCCAGTGTCGGCCATCGAGCTAAAGAGAGCCTGCTGGTCGCCTTTATCCATCAAACAGATCTCAACAGGCTCAAGGACGCCCCAAGCGTTATTGAAGCCTTCTTCACTTTTGCAAAAGCTGAGCAGAAACGAGAAGTTGATGAATTAATCCGTACCGAAAATCTTAACCCGGACGCCGCACAGCGCTATATTTCAACGTCAATCAAACGGGAATTTGCCAGCGAACACGGAACGGAACTGAATACCGTTCTGCCCAGGATGAGCCCTTTGGACCCGCAATATCTCCCCATGAAACAAAGAGTCTTTCAAAAGATTTCAACCGTTGTTAAAAAATTCAAAGGTGTTGGTGGACATATTTGATCCCGTGATTTCTACATTATTATTGCCATGAAGCGAATGAATAAATATCATATGATGATATTTGCACTCGTTACTCTTCTATATTACCCATATTTCGGAACCAGAACAGTTTAACTTTTGACGACAAGGAAGATTGAGGCGCTATTTTATCTGTTTATTCTCAACTGTTCTCGTACAGAAATTCAATTCAATGAAATAAGACATCTACATACTGCATATCAGTATAAAATTAAGTACTATATATATAGCCACTTGCAAAAGTCAGCGGCGGATTTTTTTTGGATGGCGGAAGAAAGGATTATTTAGAATTCAAGCAATCGCTCAATGAATACAAGTCCCCTGAAGCCGATTTATTCGACAAAATCAGCTCA
>JAPORV010000271.1 GCA_026710055.1 Aestuariivita sp. | reverse complement strand
AGCGTCAAGGCAGAGCGCGCAAGGTCAATCTCAAAACTGCCAGAGGTGTCTCTTTCTGTATTGTTCTTAAAGTATTCAAAATGTATCTGTGTATCTGACCAACCTGCCTTAATCGCAAGGCCACGCGCGGTATCAAGCATAGGGCCAGGGCCGCAAATGTAAACGTGGCGGGCCGGACCAGGTTCGGCGAGAATATAGGATAACTTGGCACTTGTATCCTCGGGTGACAGTCCTTTGTGGATTGCGGTTACATCTGCGAATTCTCTGATCTCTTGGCTAAAGGCGATGTGATCGTCGCTTTGCACGAAGTAATGAAAGGCAAAAGGCAGGCCTTGTATATTCAGCGCCCGTGCCATCGACAGAAGCGGGGTCATCCCGATGCCTCCCGCGATTAAGATTGTCATAACCGCGTCCCGGCGCAGAGGGAAGTTGTTGCGTGGCATCGAAATGGCGAGATTGTCGCCGAGATTGAGCGCATGAATGGTGGATGATCCACCTCGGCTGTCAGGCTCTAGTTTGACGCCAATTGTATAATGATCTGTCTCCCCGGGTCCGTTCGTGAGTGAATATTGTCGGACTAGGCCGTTTTGCAAATGCACATCAATATGGGCTCCGGGTTGAAAGGTGGGGAGGGCGCATTTCAGAGGTTCCAACCGAAGCCGAGCAATGTCTTTGCCGGTTATATCCTTGGCCGTGACGGTAACAGACAAATCAGCCGTGCGACCATCTGCGGGGGTATTAGGAATATCCGCGAGATCTTTTGCGACTTTGGTAATGACGGGTTTATAGCGAGTGGGAGCATTTCTCAATGTAGCATCGGCTTCTACTCGGTCGCGCAACTCGCATAGGGCAAAGCTGTGTTGGTGCAGGAGCGCGACGCGGTCGCCACCCGGCTTTGCAATGCCTCGAATGATACAATGATCACTATCGCAAGGCTGGACAAAACAGAGGATATTCGGGTCGTAGCTTTGCAATGCGGTCTTTATCATCTCTGCTGGAGCATGAACCGGTATCGGACGCAGCACGATGCCTTCTGTGTGTGCGCCCAAATTCGGCAGAGGTCCACTGGCCTCTTCACCTGCCCAAATCAATCCATAAGCTTCTTTTGCGGGATAAGTATTGTTGCAGATCGTACGGGCCGGGGCATCCGCTGGATGCGCGGGAATATAGGTGCAGCCCGCTGTACGATTAGCGTAACGCCAACCGTGATACTGGCATTTGAGCTCTCGACCATCATTGATGCCGATGGACAACCGTACTCCACGGTGAAGGCATCGGTTCTCCCAAACATTTACATAGCCATCATCGGCCCGCCAGACGGCAAATTCTCGTCCGAAAAGCTGCGCTTGATAGACATGGCGCGGTACCAGATCGGTACTTGAGGCGATAGGAAACCATTGTTGGTAAAGATTGTTGAGCATGTATAATCCTCTGGTAATTTCAGTCACGCAACTGAAGGGATCACGCCATAAGTGATCCCTTTCTCGGACAGCCACCGACGATAGGCAATTGCGGATTTATCTGCACGAATGGGCGTCTCTGCGCGTGGATCAAGCGGCAGACGTTTGGGAAACTGATTTTCCAGGATGGGTTTGTCCTGGCCAAAAATTGTTTGCTGAAAAAGGCGGATGTCGAGGTCACTGGTGGTATCGTCTAGCAAACACAGCATCATATGGGCGCGCACCCGTTCCTGCGTTTCAGGTTGCAGAAAGATAGCGATCACATCAAGCCGATCAGGGTTGAGCGGGCTTGATTTATACAGCACCGCGCAATAAGGATGCGGGACGCGATAGATATAATTCACATCCGCTCCAGCTGATGATGCCGCAGCCGCCACTGGTTGCCAGAAAAGGCAGTTAGTGGCGAGGATCTCATCACGTTCCGTCGACACTTCTACTGTGTATTCCTTCACTTCGGTATGAGGTTCAACACCGAGGATATTGGTATGGACATAGGGAAAGTGTCCCATATCGAGAAAATTCTCAACCGCACGAGGTGCAGAGGTCTGGACACCGATTGTAGCAGCATGGACTTTACGACGATCGTCTTCAGCATACTCGGGAATAGGGAACAGATCGTCCTGCGACGTTCCCAGACTTGTCCAGAGGTAACCGTAGCATTCCAGCACCGGTAGTACGCGCTCTCCGGTTTTAGCTTGGGATGTTTTGTCGTGCCAGATGATCAGAGGCTTGTCGAGCAGAGTGGTTTGTAGAGGTTTGGCCGTTATATCTTCCAGTGCAGCGACGGCATACCAGAGGTTCAAGGCGATCGGATCGGTACAAGACATCTTTTTTCCTTAGGCTGTGGTCGCACCGTAGCTGACATTATGCTCGCGTAACCAGCGTCGATAAACAATGGCAGCTTTATCCGCGCGGATCGGCGTTTCTGCCCGCGGATCAAGCGGCAAGCGGCGTGGGATTTGGTTTTCAAGGATTGGTTTGTCTTGCGCAAATATGAGTTGCATAAACCAGCGCAGATTAGTGGGCGTCATTTCTTGCTTCATATAACAGAGCATGGAATGAACTACGCATTCCTCTGGCCCAACAGGCTGGATGAACAGCACGATGTAATCCGTGCGATCGTCAACAAGCGGATTTGTCTTGTAGAGTGCAACAATATAGGAGCGATAGACGCGATAGGTGTATTTAACGTCTATTCCGCCCTTTGCTGTGGGTGATGCCACCGGCTGATGGAAGTAGCATTCCGTGGCAAGAATTTCGTCGTCGCTTGTCACTTCGACCTCATAAGGGCGCACTTCTGTATGGGGTTCTTCTCCAAGCCAGCCGGCATGGACGAAAGGAAAATGCCCCATATCAAGGAAATTCTCCACGACACGCAGGCCGGAAACACGGACGCCAAAAGAGCCACCGCTGACGACGTAACGGTCTTTTTCGAAGGCTTCGGGAATGTGCAAAATATCCCGTACAGGCGTACCAAGACAGATCCAGACAAAGCCGTATTTGATTTGGCAAAGCAGAGGACCTGCCGTAGCAGAACAGGCGATCACGTCCGTGTTGGTACGCGTGACTGTGATAGGCTGTTCAAAAAGTGTCGTCTTCTCCGTTCCACCTTTGGGCAGGCGATCAAGATCGGCTACTACATGCCAATCATCCAGCAATATGCGATCTTTACAGATCATTTTATCCTCTCATTCTCGGTGATATGGCACACCGAGATATTCCGGTTGCTCAGAGCGCCACCGCAGTCCCATCATCGCGACAATCGCACCGATATAGGGTAACGCTAGCAATAGTTGATATGGGATATTAAACCCAATCCCTTGGGCCTGAAGCTGAAACGCTTCAAGGAAAGCAAAGACCAGTACTGCCAATAAAATGGGCAGTGGCTTCCAATTACCCGCAATGATGATAACAATAGCCAACCATCCGCGTCCGTTCGTCATGTTAGGTACGAAGCGATCGGTCAGTGCCAGAACGAGCACCGCGCCCGCGAGGCCCGCCATGGTCCCGCCAAATGCCAGCGCGGCATATTGACGACCCGACACGCTCAACCCCTTCGTATCAAGTGCCTTGGGGTTTTCGCCAAGTGCACGAATCTCTAACCCGTAGCGGGTGCGATAGAGGAAGGCCCAGACCACACCCACCATTGCAAAGGCCAGATAAGTGAAAATGTGCTGATTGAAGAGGATCTCTCCTAAGATCGGGATTTGGGATAGCCCGGGTAAGGCGACTGTCTCAAAGGGTCTGATCGTAGGTACTTCACCACCAAACATTTTGAAGCTTTCGCGATAAAGGAATAGAGTTAGACCTGAGGCTAGCAGATTGATTCCGAGTCCGATGATGAATTGATTAATCTTTAACGTGACAGCAGCCACAGCCATCGACAGATGCACGGCGATTCCCATAACGATCCCCGCGAGCAGTCCAATATAAAGAGAGCTGCTTGCCACACTTGCAAAATAGGCCGTAAACGCCGCCATGAGCATGCTGCCTTCAACGCCCAAAAACCAGATGCCTGCGCGTTGCACAACAAGCTCTCCAATTGAGACTAGCAGCAGGGGTGCAGCGATCCGTACAGTGGCCGAGAACATGGAAACGAGAATCGCCTGGGTAAAAAGTTCAGACATCGCGATCGACCCGGCGCAGACGATACTGAAAGAGCACCGAGGTAACCAAAAAGAACATTAAAATAATCGCCTGCATGGCTGAGATGATAGCGGAGGAGACATCTGCCATGACCTGCATAAATAGACCACCTTTGGCCAAAGCACCAAAGATAAAAGCCACAAGCCCAATAGACAAAGGCCGCAGTCCTGCAATCACAGCCACTATGAGCCCGGCAGAGCCGTAGCCATAAAGGAAAGTCTGCGAGAGTCGAAAATCTACACCGAAGCTCTGTACGACTCCGCCAAGACCCGCCAACGCACCTGAAAGAGTCAGCACTATTACGATCATACGTCTAGGCTCTATTCCCTTGAAGCGCGCTGCGACGGGGTTGCCGCCAAAGGCGCGCATGCTGAAGCCAAAGGTCGTACGGTTGATCAGTACATGCAGGACGATGATTGCCAACACAGCAAGTGCTACACCAAGATGCAGATCCGCCCCCCTCCAAAGATTGGGTAGCCGCGCCTCTTGAGGGATGCGATCGGTTTGCAGGTAATATTCATCCGGCGCCATCCAGATGCGGCTAGTGAGCAAATAGGACAAGAGATAGGCAATGATGTAATTCAGCATGACCGTTGAGACGATGACGTCAACGTTAAACCGCGTCTTCAGTTTGCCTGAAAGTCCGCCAATAAGTCCACCGCCAAGTGCACCAGCGAGAATGACAAGCGGGACCGTGATTATAGCAGGTAGGTTGAGGAAGGTTGTAAAAAAATAAGCCAGCATAGCGCCTGCAAAAAGCTGGCCTTCTTGACCGATGCTCCAGATACGTGCACGAAAGGCGACGGCCACTGCGAGCCCGGTAAAGGCAAGCGGCGCAGCATGAACGAGGGAGCCTTGCACGTTGCGCCAGGTGCCAAAGGCCCCCTTACGCAGTGCGTCAAAAGCGGCAACTGAGTCAAAGCCTAGAACTGTGAGCAGAAGACCGGAAGCAATGAAAGCCAATGCTATTGCGACGAGCGCTTGCGCGAACAGGCCAATCATGCCGACATCCGCGCGTTTTTCGATCCTGTAATCTGAGATTGTCATGCGACATTCTCTACCATTTGACCAGCCATGAGCAGGCCTAGTTGATCGATATTTGTCTCACCAGCGCGAAAGACACCCATGATCTGCCCCTTGAAAATCACGGCGATTCGATCACTTAGGGCAAGGATGTCTTCAAGTTCTTCCGAAGCAAGGACAATGGCAAAACCCTCGCATCGTTTTTCGAGTAATATCTGGTGTACATATTCGATGATCCCCACATCAAGACCTCGCGTCGGCTGATTGGCAAGGATGCACTTGGTAGCAGACCAGAATTCACGCGCTAGAATGATTTTCTGCGCGTTTCCACCCGATAGTGTATCAGTGCGGGTTTGCACGCTACGGGCAACGATTCCAAAGCGGTCAATGGCATCCTCGGCGAAGTCGCGGATGTGGCGTCGGTTAAGTATTGGACCATCGGCAAATTCTTCACGCTTCTGGAGGCCTAGAATAACGTTTTCCTCGACGCTGAAACTGCCAACGAGCCCGGAGCGAAACCGGTCGTCAGGGATATAGCCAATGCCATTGGCAATTACATCCATCGGACCTTGATGGGTAAGGTCTACACCGGACAGCTGGATGCGTCCGGCCTCGCTATCGCGCACGCCGACCAGCGCCTCAAACAGCTCCGTTTGACCATTGCCTGAGACGCCGGCGATGCCCAGAATTTCATGTTCGTGAACAGTGAAGCTCATGTCGTTTACGGCACTTTGACCCTTGTCGCTCAATACTGTAAGATTGGAAACCTGCAACATAGGTGCGCCCGGAGTGATGTCTTTCCGGTTGGTTCTCAACATAATGGGACGGCCCACCATCATGGAAGTCAAATCTGACTCGGTTACATCCACCGCGCGGACGTTACCGACGATCTTGCCTTTGCGCAAAACAACGATTTGATCTGACTGAAGCACTTCCCCCAACTTGTGGGAAATCAAGATAATCGAAAGGTGATCAGTCGTCATTTTTCGAAGAATAGCAAAGAGCTTTTCGGATTCGCGCGGGGTCAGAACTGCCGTCGGTTCGTCAAGGATCAAAAGTTCCGCGCCAAAAAACAGGACTTTGACAATTTCAACCCATTGCTGCTCCCCCACCGAGAGTTGCCAAACCTTCGCGTAAAGATCAAGAGAAATGCTATAGTGTATGCAGAGATTGCGTATCTTCTCAGCCGTCTCGTCCAATCCAAGCGCCCAGCCGTGATCATGGGTACCAAGAACAATGTTCTCAATGACCGTCATGGACTGAACAAGAACAAAATGCTGATGCACCATGCCAATGCCCCGCGCAATTGCGTCACGCGGAGAGTTGAATAAAACCGGCACACCATCGCAAAAAATCTGTCCGCTGTCAGGTTGGTAAAATCCACATAAGCAGGAAGACAGTGTCGATTTACCCGCTCCATTTTCACCCAGAAGACATAGAATTTCCCCTCGTACGACTTTGAACGACACGTCCGAATTGGCACTCAATGCACCAAACATCTTGGTTAACTTACGTACTTCAAGGTGCGGCGGGTGCTGCTCCGATTGCATCTTAATTATACTTGGTTTCGGTTGAGTGGGCGCTGGGATAGGAGCATAATTCTAAAAATTATAAATACTTTAGTCCGAGGTCGGGACATCTAACACCAGTGGCACTTCCAACGCTCCAGACAGTATATCCGCACGGGCCTGCTCGATCTTTTCTTGCAGATCTGCAGGGACTCGGTCTGACAGATTATAATAGGGAAAAATGTTTGCTCCACCATAAGCCATCCCAAACCATTTGGCTTCAGTATTCCCGTTAAACGAACCGCTTTCCTGCGCAGCCTGCCATTCATCAAGCACCCATGTGAAAGCAGGATCCCAACGAAGTTCAGTTCCACTCAACACCACCTCTGGAGCCAACTTATGGGTGTCTTCAAAAAGGCCAAAGCATAGAATGTTCTTATCGCGGCAAGCCTCGTATACTTCACCAGCAAGTTGATAGATGATATCAGCCCCAGCGGCGTTTTGAGCGTAAGTTGCTTCGATCGCAAGTTGCGGATCATACCAGCTCTCAATGAAACTAATTTTCACTTGAACTTCCGAATTTACAGCCTGAGCGCCCGCACGATAAGCATTAAGCTGATCGTTGATATCATCTGCCGGGAAACTTCCGACGGCACCAAGCACGCCACTTTCAGACATACCCGCGCCTAGCATACCGAGGAGATATGCGGCTTCATGGACTCGACCATAAAGTAGATAGTGGTTGGGTCCTGTATTGAAGTTACCTGATCCGAGCGAAACGAACATTATATCCGGGTAGCGCGGGCTCAGTATTTCGATCTGGTCACTGTGGGCGGTAGCGCTGAGAATAATGTCATATTCGCCAGATTGAGCTAGCAAATCCATGACAGCGCCCGCCTCACCCCCATAAACGGCGTCAAAGCCTTTGTACGTGATGTTAAGGTTATCATCAGAGGCCTGAAGGCGGTCAAGTGCATCGATCACAATCCGGTCCCAGCCCGATTCCAGACCAACCGAATACATCACGGCAATATTCACATCTGTTTCAGCCTTCACAGCCTGTCCAGTTAATGTCAGTGTCAGTGCTAGTGATATCAGAAATAAACCTAGTTTTTTCATTTCTTATCCTCTCTATTGCGTTATCGTCTCAGCTTGTCATCTGCGGTGAACCCAACCCGAACAAGCGTACGAGAGCGCGGCGGTATTGGATCGAGAATTTATCTGCCGGGATGTGTATCTCTTCGGCAATATTGAGAGGAACTTCCTCAGGGCGTTGGCTTTCGACAACAACGATGTCCTCCTCGTTTGTGATCAACTGATATTCAGCATAGTCTTCAGCGGTTGAGCCAGGAATGTTGGTTTGCGTTATCTGGAAGATCGCCGTTTCTCGTGCGCTCACCGGCGTGCCGATGTCGTAAAAATGACTTGTGACCTTGTCGCCCTCATCGGTTTTATAGTCAACCTGTAAATCCGTTGCGAAAGGAAAGGTGAACATATGCTTATAATAAACCTCACGCTCACGCTCACCTTCATCGTCGTTGAAGCCACGCTCAACCTCAATATATGGCATCTCCATGAGCATACCGTTGTCATTAAGTTCGAGTTTGTAATCGATAATACCCGGACGCGCACGATTGCCGAAGGTCTTCATATGCACCCATGAGATATGTGCGAGGTCGTTGAAATTCTCACAGTGACGGCTGGCGGAAGCTTTCCAGAACCCTTGTGGGATCTCAATAGTCAACCATTCCTTCTCGGCGTTTTCCAGAAGCGGCCATTCAGGAATTGGGCGGCTGGCTTGAGGTTTTAGGCATACCCAGATCAGCCCATAACGTTCCTGCGCCTGGTAACTGATCAAGCGAATGGTCTTGGGAATGGGCTTAGATGGATCATCTACTGAAGGGATTTTGGTACATTCACCCGCTCTATTATAATGTAAACCATGGAACGGACAGACAATATTTTTGCAGTCGTCGTCCATCCAACCAAGACTCAGCGCTGCGCCACGGTGCACGCAGAGATCACGCGCGGCGGCGATTCCATCAACCGTGCGATAAAGCACCAGTTCAACGTCGAGTAACTTGCTCTTGATCGGCTTATCATCCACAATATCCTTCGAGAACGCCACCGGATGCCAAAAACCCGCGAGAATGTGCCAATCGTTTTCGGGGAAGGTGCAGTCGCGCGGTAACTCTGACAACTGCTTTTTGTCGGTGGACAAAAACATCAATATCTCCCTGCTATAGAATCACAATGTTCAACATGATTTTGCTTGGTTTTTTAGCATTACTTGTGCAGTCGCTTTACGTTCAAAAAACAACATTATGCCCTTTGGATGCAATGGTACGCTGAACATTTTACACAAAAAGTGCTACTTTATTGCTGAGATCGTATCAATTTGAGAAACTGTGTTGGTGAGGTGCCGTATTTTTTAGCAAAAGACCGGCGAAACTGAACCGTGGAAGAAAAACCAAAGCGATACGCAATGTCTTCTGCATCGAGTCGTTTATTAGCATTCCGCGAGATGAAGCGTGCACTGGCATCAAGCCTGCGGTTCAGAATATGGCGCGCAATTGTCATCTCTTCGGTCTGAAAAAGCAAATGGAGATATCTTAAGGACATCGCGTGGTCGTTAGCGATCTTCAATGGAGTGAGGTTAGGGTCAGTCAAATGGAAATCGACATATCCTTTGATTTGCCGCACCCGCTGGCGGGTCGTCTGACTGCGCTTGCTGTCTTCCTGCCCGCGCAGCTCCGAAATAACAGCGCAGGTCATTGAGATGGCCGTTTGAGCAAAGATATCACGTGCCTGATGTGAGAGCTTGGGTAATTCGCCCGGTAGCGAAATGAGTAATCTGCGCAACGTACTAAAGCCAGGCGAGTTGAAGTTGAGCAGTGTGGCACAAATCTCTTCGGGGTCGTCCACATGCATCAATACTGCCTCAAGAGGAATTCCGATCAACCATGCTGTCGTGTGTTCATATTGGTTGTAGATCATTGGTGCCTTTGTGACGTGAAATACCGCCTCACCCGGTCTAAGTTCAACAAAGCGACCAAATTGACTGAAATTGCAACAGCCTTTGATTGGGATAGTCATAACCAGTCGCTTGCGTTGCGCTTTGCTCAGCTCTGTTTCCGTTTGCACTGCACGATAAGGTGGCGCACTGAAATAGGTTATGCTGAGGTCTTCTATTGCCCAAGTACGACTAAAGCCCTTAAACGCCTCCTTGTCTTCGCAATGAACTGTCATCGGTGAACTAAAATGCCACATCCGCTGAGTCCAGATTTCGAATGTTTCTTCTTCCTTAGAGAATTTGTGCATATCTCAGCTCTGAATAGCTCATGCTTTAAGCTCGTTCTAAGTGGGATGCCGGCGACTCAGCAACATTCCAATACCTTGCCAAATTGAATGAATCTTGTTCAAAAGGAATTGATAACATCAGAGCAACCAAACCAATCGAAACCGTAGAAATAAATCTAATGATCAAAGAAAAAATTTCTCATTTTTCCAACAAAATCAATTTGGGATAGTTACCAAGTAGATCAAATAATTCCCTTTTTTCGCATTTCGACAAAGGCTGCCATGCTCTCAAAAAAACAGTCTGCCAATGCAGGCACGCGTTTATTGTGATCAACTAATTCTAAACAGGCCAGTCTGTAACGCAAGTATAAAATGAACCCTCCAGTAAGCAATTGCCAGTGAGTCAACAAGCATCGGCCATTGCATTTTTCGACACCCATACATATCCTTCTCTAGGTTATATCCCAATGGGTAGGGGCAATCGTTCATCATACCTACCAAACCAATACACAAAAGAAAGAACCATCAAAGAACTTATAGCCCGAATCATAATTTAGCGGCTCTAATGTTTATTTTTTAATAGGCCCTTAGTTGATCAGTATAGATCCGACAAAATAAAAGCCTTGCGATCATATGACTCCGATTTACATTGAAATCATCACCCTAAAATAAACGATTAAATATTAATCATACATTTATTCCACTAAATCACGTACCTTTATAACATGTAGCAGCGGCATAACGATTGACATATCAGGTCCATGACTTTGACCGGTAAGCGCCTTACGCAACGGCATAAACAATTCACGACCCTTTCGACCAGTCTCACTTTTAACCAAGTCAGTCCATAACTTCCAAGTATTATTGTCAACCGGACCACTTGGAAGTAATTTGATCGCTTGACAAATAAACGTACGGTCACGATCATCTATAAGTGGTTCAGCACCATCTTGAAAAATCGCCCACCAGAATCGTACGTCATTTAATGTTTCAATATTATTACGAACAGCATACCATACTTGTTCGGCAACGGAAGACGGTATGCCCAATGCACTCAGATCACTAGACACAGCTGAAAAAGGCAATGTTTGAAGATAACGGCCAGTTAACGGATATAAATCAGACTCATCAAACTTTGTAGATGAAGTACCAAATTCCGAAAGGCAAAAACCATCAATCAATTCATCCATGCTTGTCCGAAGTTCGACAGGCTTTGAGGTTCCCAACCGCGCCAATAAACTCAACAGCGCCATAGGCTCTATTCCCTTCTTGCGCAGATCACGTAATGCTAACGTACCTAACCGCTTTGCAAGCGCATCACCTCGTGTATCTGTAAGAAGAGAATGATGCGCAAATTGAGGAACATCCCCACCTAATGCTTTAATTATTTGAACTTGTATTGCCGTATTTGTTACATGATCTGATCCACGCACAACATGCGTTATACCCATGTCCAAGTCATCCACAACTGATGCTAACGTATACAAAAACTGCCCGTCCTGCCGAATAAGTACCGGATCTGAAACACTTGAACAATCAATTGAAAGATCTCCTAAAATTTGATCGCACCAGGTAATACGCTGATGATCTAATTTAAACCGCCAGACACCATTTCCACGCTCTTGACGAAAACTATGCTGTTCTTTCTCGGTTAGTTTTAATGCGCTGCGATCATAAACCGGCGGTTGCCCCGCATTAAGTTGCTTTTTTCTCTTTAATTCCAGTTCAGTTGAAGTCTCAAAAGCTTCATATAAACGATCGTTATTGCGTAAATCGGATACAGAATTGTAATATTTATCAAGACGATCTGATTGTCGTTCAAGACGATTCCAATGCAAACCTAACCAATCCAAATCTTCTTGAATGGCCTTAACATAAGACTCCTGCGATCTATTAGGATCTGTATCATCTATACGCAAAATAAAGCATCCGCCCACCTTTCGCGCAATTAGAAAATTCATCAGAGCTGTACGCAGATTTCCAACATGAAGATAACCTGTTGGAGAAGGTGCAAATCGCGTTATTGTCATATTGCTTTTCCAACAATCTGAACGGGAAAAGCCGACACTGATTTATTCATCAGCTTCCAACGCGCCATTATTCCAAACGCCAGTTTTTTCTTGACCATCTGCATAGCGTATAGTGCCTTCGCCGTGTCGTTTACCATCACGAAAATTACCTTCATAAACAGTCCCATCCGCATAGGTTGCCACGCCCTGTCCATTTATTTCGCCAGCCCGCCAATCGCCTTCGTACTTAAATCCATTAGGTAAATGACTAATACCAAACCCCTCACGTTTATCGTCAACAAATTCACCAGAATACTGCGTTCCATCTGCATAGAATGCGTCGCCGTGACCATGACGGAAACCATTTTTCCAGTGCCCTGCATAACGGTAATTATCACTATTGATTAAAGTACCCACCCCATGAAACTTTCCGTCGGAAAATTCACCTTCAAAAATAACCCCAGTGGGATATTCTAAACGCCCAGAACCCTGAATAACACCACTTTTCCAATCACCTTCATAGATTGTTCCATCTGCGTATAGGATTTTTCCAAGTCCATCAGGTAAATCAGCAACAAAAGATCCTTCATAAATTGATCCATTTAAATATTTGGCAATGCCATATCCCTCTAACTTACCATTAACCCAATCACCTGAATAAGTGAAACTATCTGAGCCGCGAAAGTCACCTTTGCCATGATGTTTATCATTTAGAAAAGCCCCCTCATAA
Organism: Aestuariivita sp.; assembly: GCA_026710055.1. Lineage (GTDB taxonomy): Bacteria > Pseudomonadota > Alphaproteobacteria > Rhodobacterales > Rhodobacteraceae > JAPORY01. The sequence continues at coordinate 11,088 of JAPORV010000271.1, read as the reverse complement.
ATATCACCATTACTAAAGGTCATGAGGCCAGAGCCACTCTTGACCCCTTCAGAAAATTCGCCCTTATAAGTATCTTGATTTGGATATGTTAATAAACCATTGCCGTGAAAACGTCCTGCGGCCCAAGACCCAGTGTAGGAAAACCCATCAGAACGGGTAAGTATACCTTCACCTTCATAACTATTGTTAACGACCTGACCATCGTAAAAAGACCCGTCTGGATATTTAATTTGAGCATTTCCTTGCCGAATACCATTAAGCCACCCACCTTGATAAGTATACCCATCTGTGCGTGTCATTTTTCCATTGCCATTAAACTTACCATCATGAAAGTTACCTTCAAATCGTGTCCCGTCAGTGAATTCAAATATCCCCTGACCCTCAATGGTACCTGTTTTCCAGGCACCCTCATAAGTTGAGCCATCAGCACGTGTTATTTTACCAATTCCGTGTGGTTTGCCTTTGGAAAATTTGCCATCATAAATTGACCCATTTGGAAATTTTGCAACACCGCTACCTTCGATTTCGCCTTCAACCCAAGTCCCTGAGTACTCATAACCATTCGGCATTCGATAAGTACCATGACCATGCTGCAAACCATCCTGAAATGTACCTTCATAAACGCTTCCATCTTCAAATGTTCGGATAATAATTTGCTCGTCATTCGCCGCCGAAGAATGCACAGCGAGAATGACCAAGGCAATAACAATGGCTCTACTTAAAAACATCACCAGTGGTTAACCCCGAAATTACCAACTATAATCATTTCTTGACAAATATTAGGCGAAATGTATCGCATCTTCAACGCTTTTTAAATTTTTCTCTTTTTTTCAATTGTACATGTGTTAAGTGGCAATCGTTAGGTATTTCGGAGGGCATGATGCCAGAACGGTTTCGCATCACAGTCGCGCAACTCAATCCAATTGTTGGTGATGTTAAAACAAACGCAGCCAAAGCGTATACAGCATGGATTGAAGGCCGCAACGCGGGAGCTAACCTCGTGGCGACAAGCGAAATGTTTATTTCTGGATATAATGCGCAAGATCTCTCATCAAAACCTGCTTTTCAATCACATTTGTACCAAACTATTTGTAACCTGGCTGCAGAATGTTCAAATGGTCCCACACTTGCCGTTGGAGGTCCGTATGTCAAAAACACAAATACCTATAATGCCTATTACTTCCTTAAAGACGGCCAGATTCAATCAATACGCCTAAAACATCATTTACCAAACGAAACAGTATTTGATGAAAAGCGTATTTTTAGTGCCGGCCCACTTGATGGTCCTGTAAGAATCGAGAATATTCGTATTGGACCTCTCATTTGCGAAGACGCTTGGCATGGGGATGTCGCAGAAACTCTTGCAGAGACAGGTGCGGAGTTTTTCCTTGTCCCCAATGGCTCACCTTATTATCGCGGAAAATTCGAGACGCGCCTTAACCATATGGTAACGCGTGTTATTGAAACCGAGTTACCACTGATTTACATCAACATGGTTGGCGGTCAGGACGACCAAGTTTTTGATGGCGGTTCGTTTGCCTTGAATCCAAGCGGAAAACTTGCCTTTCTGCTACCAGTCTTTGAAGAAAAAACACTTCACATCGACCTTGAACGGTTGGAAAAAGGCTGGTGGATCATTGAAAATGAAAAGGCAATTCTGCCAAATGAGTGGGAGCAAGACTATCGGGCTATGGTAATGGCTTTGCGTGATTACCTACAAAAATCTGGCTTTAAGAAAGTTATTCTTGGACTATCAGGGGGAATTGATTCAGCACTTGTCGCAACCATTGCAGTGGATGCTATTGGTTCAGAAAATGTGCGAAGTATCATGCTTCCCTCACAATACACATCAAACGAAAGCCTTACAGATGCTCAAACAATTGTCCATAAGTTAGGCTGTCATTATGACCAGATTTCAATCAGTCTTTGTCAAGATGCTGTTACCAACGCGCTCGCATCATTATTCAAAGAAACAAACATTGATATAACAGAGGAGAATATTCAATCCCGACTACGCGGTCTTCTTTTAATGGCAGTTTCAAATAAATTTAACGAAATGCTTTTGACAACAGGAAATAAATCAGAAATCGCGGTTGGGTATTCTACTATTTATGGTGACATGACTGGTGGATATAACCCGATCAAGGATCTATACAAAACCCGCGTATTTGAAATAGCGAAATGGAGAAACGGCAATCATCGAAAATGGATGGACGGACCAGCGGGGACAGTAATTCCTAAAAACATAATTGAAAAAGAACCAACAGCGGAACTACGCCTGAACCAAAAAGACAGCGACTCACTACCGGGATATGCCACGCTTGATGCTATATTGAACATATTGATTGATAAAGACGGTTCTATAGAAGATTGCACTGCCGCAGGATTTAGTCATGAGATGTCAAAAAAAATAGAACACCTGATCTACACAAGCGAATACAAACGTTACCAAGCATCCCCGGGAACGCGTTTAAGTGAACGCTCTTTCTGGCTAGATCGTCGATATCCTCTTGTTAATCACTGGCGAGACCCAACTGGAGAGTAAGTCGATGGCAACAATAAGATTAATCTAGCGCTGCCTGAAAATGAACTACTCTTTGAATCATTCCAATAATGCAGACATTTTGGAAAAAATCAATAAATCAATACATGACAAAGTAAAGCAATACTTTTCAAAGTTGTCTCATTTATCGGGGATTATATATTTGATTAACCAAAATACCATATATACGATTAATCATCAGTTAGAGCCAATACATATAGTATGAAGGTTAATCAAATATATAATCCCCCATTTATCAAACCTCGACAAAAAATGCTCAGCACTTAAACAGCCGCATTTAGTAACGTTCGTGAATATTCTGCTTTAGGATTGGAAAATACATCTGCCGCCCGCCCATACTCCACGATGTCACCCGCTTTCATAACGATTATTTTATGACTCATAGAACGAACGACCTTTAGGTCGTGACTAATAAATAAATAACACAAACCATACTTTGCCTGCAAATTTCGTAATAATTCAACAATTTGTACCTGAACAGTCATATCTAATGCTGAGGTAGGTTCGTCCAGTACCAAAAGCTTAGGTCGCAATACCATAGCTCGTGCAATCGAAATTCGCTGACGTTGACCACCCGAGAATTCGTGCGGGTACCGATCCATCGAATTTGGGTCAAGTCCAGTTTCTTCCATCACTTCGGCAACCAGACTGCGCTTATCGTGCCCAGAATCTACTTTGTGAATAGCTAATCCCTCAGAAATTATTTGAAAACAATTCATGCGAGGATTAAGTGATCCAAAAGGATCCTGAAAAACAATCTGTATATCTTTTCGGACTCGCCGTAATTCACGTGTGGACCATCGACGAATGTCATGACCCTGAAATAACATCTCGCCCTCTGAACTAATCAAACGCATAAGTGCGAGTGCCAGCGTCGTTTTTCCTGATCCACTTTCACCAACAATACCGAGCGTTTCACCAACTCGTACTGATACCGTTGTATTATTAACAGCTTTCACGTAACTAACGGTGCGTTTCAACAATCCACGCTGAATAGGAAACCAAACCTTTAAGTTGCGGCATTGGATAACTTCAGAAGCTCGCTCTGATACCTCCTTTGGTTCGCCGCTCGGCTCGGCCGCAAGTAACTTTTGTGTGTATTGATGTTGAGGTCTCTCGAATATCATTGCCGTTGGGGCCGTTTCGACAATTTTTCCGTCCTTCATTACACAGACTCTATCGGCAATACGACGTACAATACCAAGATCATGTGTAATAAATAAGAGCCCCATCCCTTCTGAAACTTTTAACTCTAACAGCAGATCCAAAATTTGTGCCTGAATGGTAACGTCTAATGCAGTCGTTGGCTCATCAGCAATCAATATATCCGGTTTATTAGCAAGCGCCATCGCAATCATTACCCGCTGTCGTTGCCCTCCAGAAAGTTGATGCGGATATGCACTTAATCGCTCCACTGCGTCACGAATACCAACTTTATTCAATAATTCAACAATCCTAACACGCGCTGGTTCTCCAACCAACGACTGATGCAAAGCCAAAGATTCTCTGAGTTGTTTTTCAATCGTATGAAGCGGATTTAAGGATGTCATTGGCTCCTGAAAAATAAAGCTAATGTCATTTCCACGAACACTTCTCAAATGCTGTTGATCCACTCCGAGCATTTGACGACCATCGTACACAACACTACCAGATACCAGTGCATTACCGCCAAGCAGGGAAACTATTGATAAAGCCGTAGCAGACTTGCCAGACCCAGACTCACCAACAATAGCTAGGGTCTCACCGCTCTCCAAAAAGAACGATATACCACGAACAGCTTCAATGATATTACCGTCCTGTCGAAATGATACCTTAAGATCATCCACAGTTAAAATAGCGGTCATGTGAAGGTCTTTCTAGGATCAAAGGCATCTCGAATCCCTTCAAATATAAAAACAAGAAGTGAGAGCATTATTGCAAAGGTAAAAAAAGCAGTAAATGCCAGCCAGGGTGCCTGCAAATTTTCTTTTGCTTGTAGGGTCAACTCCCCCAGCGACGGTGCTGATGATGGCAGTCCAAAACCAAGAAAATCCAATGATGCGAGCGTCCCGATGGTCCCCGTTACAATAAACGGTAGAATCGTTAACGTTGCTACCATCGCGTTTGGTAACATATGACGAAACATAATTATTGTATTGCTTACGCCTAATGCTTTGGCCGCACGCACATATTCAAGGTTTCTTGCACGCAGGAATTCTGCTCGCACAACACCCACCAGCGCAGTCCAACTAAAAATTACAAGTAGAAAAACCAATAACCAAAAACTTCGACCTAAAATCGCGAACATAATGATAATTACATAAAGAAAGGGCGTTGCCGTCCAAACCTCTATGAAACGCTGAAAAAAAAGATCTAACCAACCACCAAAGTAACCTTGAATAGCACCTGCAAAAATACCAATTGACGAAGCTGCAATAGTAACAAATAGTGTGAACGCAACAGATAATCGAAATCCATGAATAACCCTTGCAAGAACATCACGTTTCGTGTCATCGGTTCCCAGCCAATTCTCTAAATTTGGCGGCAGTGGTGCAGCCCCCGGTCGATCTACCGGTGTATCATATGAATAAGGAATAAGCGGCCAAATCATCCAACCACGTTGAATTTCAGCGCCGTTAATAAGACCACTACGTGATTCGTCAATTAGTCTCTCTGGATCATCGAAACAATCATCAAGCCCACCAGTTGAAATCAAGCACTTCACTTCTGGATCTCGATACACTGCTTCGGTTTCAAAGTCGCCGCCAAATTCAGTTTCAGGATAGAAATTCCAAATTGGCGTGTAGAACTCTCCCTGAAATCTGATCAATATTGGCTTGTCAAATGCGAGGAATTCGGCAAATAACGACAATCCGAATAATATACCAAATAACCACAAACTCCAGTAAGCGCGTTTATTCCGGCGGAAGTTTCGCCATCGCCTTTGGTTTAGGGGAGATAAACCCATCACCCTTCACGTTTCTCGAAATCAATGCGAGGATCAACGAGCACATACATTAAGTCGCTAATTATTCCGATAATCAAACCAATCAAACCAAATATAAACAATGTGCCAAAAACTATAGGATAGTCTCTCGCAACAGCTGCTTCAAATCCAAGCCGGCCGAGTCCATCTAATGAGAAAATTGTTTCGATAATTAGTGATCCTGTAAAAAACACACCTATAAATACAGCCGGAAATCCAGCAATAACAATCAGCATAGCGTTTCTGAAGACATGACCATACAAAACACGTTGCTCGCTAAGACCTTTAGCACGTGCAGTCATGACATAGTGTTTCTTAATTTCATCTAAGAAGCTGTTTTTTGTTAAAAGAGTGAGCGTTGCGAAAGCGGAAATCGTCGACGCAAGAACAGGCAATGCAATATGCCAAAAATAATCAACTATTTTCCCGAATAGCGTAAGTGATTCCCAATTATCTGACGTCAGACCACGTAGTGGAAAAATCTGCCAGTAAGAACCACCAGCAAACAGCACAAGTAAGAGAATGGCGAAAAGGAATCCCGGTATAGCATAGGCGACGATTATGGCGCCCGAAGTCCATGTATCAAATTGAGTTCCGTCTTGAACCGCCTTCCTAATTCCAAGTGGGATAGATACGAGGTAAGCAATTAATGTTGACCACAAACCAAGTGAAATCGACACGGGCATTTTTTCCAAAACGAGATTAATGACAGTTTCGGACCGAAAATAACTATCACCAAAATCAAAACGGACATAATTCCATAACATGGAAAAAAAACGCTCAACCGGCGGTTTATCAAACCCAAACTCTCTTTCAAGTTGTGCGATAAATTCGGGTGGCAAACCGCGTGCCCCGACATATTGATCGTTAACCAGGCCTGATTCTTCTAGCGCCGCGTCCCCTTGATTTCTGGCAAAACCACCAAATACATCACCCTGCCCTTGTGCACGCGCGATTGCCTGTTCAACAGGACCGCCTGGCACAAACTGGGTTAAAGCGAAATTTATCAGCATAATGCCAAACAAGGTGGGAATAATCAGCAAGAAACGCCGCAGAATATACGCGCCCATCGCGGCTCCTCAAGAAATTTATCTCAACGCACCTGCTGCCCTGATCTTTGCAGCCTTTTCAGAATTATACCACCAAAAGTCCAAGAAACCAAGCGCATAAGGCGGTAATGGTTGAGGAAATTCATACATATCATAGTAAGACACCCAATAGCTATCTTTGTACCATAAAGGTATCATAAAAAACTCATACCGCAAAGCTCTGTCTAACGCCCTAAGTGCTGTATGTTCCTCTTCAATATTATTGGCTAGTAAAGAAATTTGAATAATTTCATCCACCAAGGGGCTTGCAAGACCCGCAGGGTTGAAGACCGAAAACGCGGCTTCAGCTGACCCATAACGTTGCATTAACCCAGTTCCGGTTCCCAAGAATGATGCATATGAATCAAAAATGAGATCATAATCTCTTTCGCGTTGGCGAAAAGTGTATTGAGAAGGATCAACTTTATCCAATACGGCTTGAATCCCCATTTTTTCAAGATTATTGACAAAATTTTCCATCACAGCACTCAAGGTGCCTTCCATAGCTGTATTAAATAAAAAGGTAAGTTTTAGTGGATCACCATTTGCATTCTGCAGTTTCCCATCGCCGGCGATTGTCCAGCCAGCTTCATTCAACAACTTCATTGCTTTGCGTAAATTACGCCGATCTGTTAATCTTTCACCATTTGATGTGTGCGGCAACAAGGCTGAATCTAATAACATACTCTGGGGAACCAAGTTGTTAAAGCTTTCCAGCAATTTAAGTTCAGCACCTTCTGGCGGACCAACTGACATCAAAGGGGAATTTTGAGTGAAAGATGTGCGTTGCTTAAATAGCCCATACTGTAAGCTTTCATTTGTCCATTCAAAATTATACGCTAATGCGATTGCCATACGAACCCGGCGGTCTTTGAGTGCGTCCCGCGCTAAATTAAATATAATACCAGTAGGTGTCGGTGGCGTTGCATCAGGTAAATCAGTCTGAACAACATTCCCAGCTTTTATTTTTGGAAAATCATATAAGGTTGCCCACTTTTTTGAATCTCCTTCTTGTCGAAAGGTATATTCACCAGCTTTAAACGCCTCGAAAGCTGCCGTGTCGTCACCAAAATACTCTACACGAATTTCATCAAAATTATATCGTCCCCGATTTATTGGAAGATCCCAACCCCAATAATCAGGATTTCGTTTATAAACAATTCGGCGATTAACTTCCACAGAGTCGATAACATAAGGGCCAGAACCGGGGGACGTTTCAAGTCGACTTTCGTCTAGCCTCGCTCCTGTTTCCTCAAACCATTTTTTTGACCACACAGGAACGCCGCCGACTTGGTCAATTAAAGATCTCCTTGAAATGCCTTCTGTAAAATAAAACTTAATTCGATAATCATCCAGTATTTCTGCTTTAGGTATTCGCTTCTTCACAGCGGCAGCATAAGAAGGTAATCCCTGTTCCAGGAGTAAGTTGTGAGAAAACAGAACATCATGAGCGGTAAGCGGTGTACCATCCGAAAAACGCGCCTCGGGGCGTAAATGAAAAATCACCCACTCTTTTGATTTTGGATATTCCAACTTATGCGCTAACAGACCGTAGCCTTCACCGTATGTATCAGCAGGACCATCATCGAGCAGGCTTTCGTACATCGTCCAACTCAACTGTCCCGATCGACCCTTTACAGCATAGGGATTCATTGAATCAAATGTGCCAGGCACGGCAAATGAAATTTCTCCACCCTTCGGCGCATCGGGATTGACGTATGCGTAATGCTCGTAATCAGCGGGATAGGTAAGGTCTCCATAGAAAGAATAACCATGCGAAACAATCAAGTCATCATCCGCTTTGGCCGTAGTCCAAGCCGCTAAGAAGAAAAAAATTAAAAATAGAGGAAAAAATGAGTGATGGGACTTCAGAGAAGAATTTACGGGGTTTTTAGCATCACGGATTAAAATCATGCAGCGCATCTTTCAATTTGTAAAAAACAAAACAATTATCCACTCCAACTTCTGTAACTTTAATTTTAACGACAGTCAATAAATTTGGAACAATCAATATAGATCCCTTTCGACTTAATTGATAAAAACCGTTCAAATTAGCAAAAAAATCTTCAGGCGGATTTTCACAAAACTAATCCAATTAAATTGGGGATTATATAGATAATTTGACCTGACACATTATGTTGTTGCTAGATTTAAATCTAAACGCATTATGTTGTATACTGTTAAATCACTTTTTTAATTCCCATTAAATTACATCAAGTTGCAATTTCTCAATAAATTTCATGTGATGTTTTTTTAAGAAGTGCGGTCTAAATATTCAGTACGTGATAACTCGTTGGCACTCTACCGTTTCAGGGTTTTTCATTCGACAAATACGATCATAACAAACGCATAACGTTTTTTCATTGCAGATGAATATACAATGTTCATCTAAATTTCATGATTTTAATGTTTAAACTTTACTGATAATGGCAAAGAATTTCATTCTGCTCTCCAAAACTTGGACGTAATGTATTCACTCAATTATAGAATGATCATCTTTCGCTCAAATGCGTATAATACCAAGAAAGAGAAACTCAATACACAATTACTTGTAGATTACTTCACTTAAAGCAGAAATCTTGACCAGAAAAGCTTTTAACGGCAAGGTTGTTCTATTCCATTATATCAAAATACATCAGCCAGAAAACGCTTTCCGCTCAAAAACTCAGTCATTTCTTAAACACTCAATTATATATCGTGCTGCAAATTTAACGCTATACCAATGTAATGTGATTTAATCATCTACGCCATCAAGATAAGAAATTAAGTTAGCGCGGTCTTCGATTTTTTTCAAACCTGCATAAGCCATTGTTGTTCCCGGAACATAATCTCTTGGATTTTCAATGAATCGATTCAAATTTTCTGGTGTCCAATCCCCCGTCATTTCCGCGAGTGCACCAGAATAACCAAAACCTTCAACTGAGGCCTTTTTTCGACCTACTATGCCATACAAGTGCGGCCCTGTTCCATTAACGCCATCATCAATTTTATGACAGGCGCTACATTGTCTATACAATCGTTCGCCTTTATCTGCTTCTGCTAAAGCATAAACTTCTGAGAAGTCTACTTCTTCCACCTCTACAATTTCAATTTCTTCATCTTCAATAGCAATCACATAGGATTGCGCATCGCGAAGCTCGACATGATAGAGTTCTTCAGCCGCCCAATTACTCAGAAGCAAAATCAAAAGGGAACCACATAAAGCTCCAACAGCTTTTGTTAGGGTCATAGTGTCAAGCATAATTGTTGACTCCGATTATAAAATAATTCGTATTAACCTATTGCTTTTATTTATATATATCAAGATATGGTTTGTAACAGATCAAAAAACACCGTGCTCTTGAGAGTGACATAATGACCAGTCAAATTGCATTTCAAGGTGAACTTGGCGCTTATAGCCACCAAGCCTGTTATCAAGCGCGACCTGATATGGAAGCATTACCCTGTCGCACTTTCGAAGATGCTATTGAAAGAGTGCGAAGGGGTCAAGCACAATTAGCTATGTTGCCAGTCGAAAATTCCACATATGGTCGCGTCGCTGACATTCATTCGCTTATGCCGCAATCAGGTCTTCATATTATTGAAGAGATATTTCTCAGAATTCAAATTAACTTATTGGCTGTACCCGGAAGCACTCTTAAGCAAATCAAGAAAGCGATGAGTCACACAGTGCTGCTTGGACAATGCAGATCTTTTCTAACCAGGAATGGCATTCATCGAATTACTGGACCCGACACAGCAGGGTCAGCGCGCCAAATTTCCGAATTTGCTGATCCGACAATAGGCGCATTAGCAAGTGAGTTAGCTGCAGAAATTTACGGCCTGAATGTACTCGCAAAAAATATTGAAGATCACGGTAATAACACCACGCGATTTTTGGTTATGGCTCGCGAACCAAACACGGCACGACGTGGCAACAATCACATGATTACAACCTTTGTCTTTAAGGTGCGCAATATTCCCGCTGCTCTTTACAAAGCGATGGGCGGATTTGCCACAAACGGTGTCAATATGACGAAACTTGAAAGTTACATGGTTGGTGGTACATTCAGTGCTACCCAGTTTTATGCAGACATTGAAGGCCATCCAGAAGATCCTGCTGTGCATCGCGCTTTAGAAGAACTGAAGTACTTTACGACAACGCTCAAGATACTTGGTGTTTATCCAGCACACGACATGCGAAAATGATCCGTAACTATTCAGCATTCCAACAGTTAATTTTTAACCGAGTATCATTATACGTGTATTAGACTGTGATGCTGAATAAAGACTTGTCGTAAAGTAATCTCGGAATTTAAGGTTTTATGCTGATACTAGTATATCAACTTTATTGTATTGATCGGTAGAGGGATTATGTTTGATGCGGGCACCGTCGGTTGTGAACCGCCAGTTAACGGAGTGTTGGGCCGCGTTGCGATGATCCTGCCAGGCACGTACTTCCCGAACCATCGTTTCCCGGTCAGGAATGCGTC
>JAPORV010000341.1 GCA_026710055.1 Aestuariivita sp. | reverse complement strand
GGATGGAACCGGCGATCGTTTTGAGCACAACGACGGTCACGGCAAAAAACACTTGGCAGATGTGTTGATCCCCTTTGCCCTTCTCAGCTTCTTGATTGATCACGTACCATTCCATTGCTGTGCGCTGTTTCAACGTGCACGAAAGCATCAGAAGCGCAATCTTTATTGATGGGAGGCGATGCGCATCCTCTTCCGACAGGATTGGATTGACAATGGGCGGGATAATGCTCATGCCTTATCAGGGAACCTGATGAAACCTGAGTTAACGTCACACCTTTCAGGTGGTCCCTGACATCCACCCCGTGCTCACACTCGCCTTTCCATCTTTCAGTATTATTTTTTTCATCGGGTTTTTCAATCCGAGGGTTGTCATGCCTACTGGGTAGGTGGATATTTTTTTGACGCAAAAATCACCCGCACGGCATCATGGGGTTGTCCAAAGCGGCCAACTAAATGCAACTGGCGGAGCAACGCCTTCGCTAGCTTTTCCGGCGTTGCACCCTCAAGGTGTACAGCCGGGTCGATCATCGGGACTCCACGGGTCATGTCTGGTCTCTTGTATCAGTTTCAATTTCAGCAATTTTTCGCAAATCATCTGGCGCACCAGAAAGACCAATAATTCACTCAATAGCCCAGAAAAATACCAATCCGGGAGTGATGATTTTTTCCACACCCTCGCACTTAAATTGACTCGTCAGGGCTGTCAAGTAGGTCGGGTAATCCCCTTTTTTTACATGCAATGCACGCAAATATCACCTCAATATCGTTCTCATGACACCATGAAATTAGATTTGCCGTGTTTGGAATAACAATCTATTTCATTCTATCCAAGGAAGGTTTCTAACGGCATGCCTCAGACTGATTGTCTAGAACATCTAAGTAAATATTCTGAACATCAATCACCAATAACGCGGTGCTTGCCGAATCAAGTTTAATGTCATTAGGTTCTTCTGAATTTTCATAGTAGAAACTTCAAAAACTTGTTTTCCAACTCATGATAAATTATCCAGCCACTCTTGACCAAGGCTTGCTGTAGTCTGTGCAAATCCTGCTGCCAATTTTTGAGGTTCAGGAGCGTCAATATGACTCCCTATCCACGCTAGAAGCGCCATGCGGCGAAGCATGATAAACGTATCAATCTCTTCAATATCTGCATCTTCAAGATATCTAATAGTTCTGTAACCTTTAATCCAAGCTGTTTTATAGTCATGAATTCTAGGATCATCTTCGATGAAACTAATGGCCGCAGCAAAATCATACATTAACCATCCGAACCCGCAATCATCAAAATCAATTAACCTAGTGCCACCGGCATCTACTAATAGATTAGCAAGCCGCATATCAGCATGGATCAAATTATAACGTTTTGCTGGTTTACCATATATCACTAGCCTGTTTCTAACTGCTGTTTCAACGTTCTCAAGCACTTTCTGAATATCCGTTGTTACTTCCGGACCATCTCTCCAACTTCCCCAGGTAGGATTATCTCCAAACACCGTATCAATATCCCAAGTCAATCTCTCAAACGGAGTAGGTTTGTCCCAAGAAATCGCTTGAGTGTGACACCGAGCTGCAAGCCGACCAAGTTCTTCAAATCCTGCAATCATATCTCCGCTCTCATCTGGCGCAGATCCATTTACAAAATGAAATAACACTAGAAACCGTGACTCATCTAGTTCGGGTAACTTAGCTTCTTGGATAGCATCGCCATTAATTCCAATATAATATCTTGGCGTTGTTACAGTCTTTTCTGCAGTTAAGGCATCTAACCAAGCTAATTCACACTCAATTGCGCGCCGCGTATGGTAGTTTTTACGGTGTACACGCAAGATTGACCGATGCCCACATGTGGTTTCTATCAAGTAGGTTGCATTCTCAGAAACATTAATAAGTCGAGCAGTAGCTGTAGAAGGCAATTTCCATAATGCAAGAGAATTATTGGCGAGCTGCAACAAATGTTCCAAAAGCTCACTTAACGGAAGACTCGATCCAGACATGACTTTCAATGCTCTATGTTCGTCAATAACTTCAAGGGGACTTAGGGATAATCTGACTACCATAAACAACAATTTCTTGCCTTGTAATGCAAGCCGCTTCATCCGATGCAAAGAAAAGCGCTTGATTGCCAATGTCTTCAGCATTACCGAGACATTCTAGCAGAATGGAAGAAACTATTGTATCAAGATAATCCTGACTAAGATCCTGCAAACCTTCGGTATAAATATTTCCTAGTATCACCGCATTAATCGTCGTATTGTATCATGATAACTCCAAAGCAGCGGTTTTCAAGAAAATCAAATTGTTCGTCTTTATACACACCATAATGCGTTCAACCTAGAAAACCTGTAATCGGTCCAGTGATTGAAGAAGTTAAAACAATCCGATCTCTTCCTGCCTACTCAAAGTATGGAATAGCAGCCTTTAAGCAAAAAAAGAAGAACGTAAATTTTTAACTAACACCGTCTTCCACTTTTCTGACCCCATCTCAATTATTTTGGCTTATGGAAAAGCACCTGCATTAGCGCAAACCACCTCAATTCCGCTCTCGGCGTCAGTGGTATTCTCAAACATGCTTTTTACTGATGCCCATTCAGAAATATCATTGACTTCATAACGCACATCTCCGTCAATTTCAGTTGCCGCTTTACTCAAATAATCTTCATTTCGAGCGGCAATTGTCACTTTTGCTTCTTACCTAGTATACCAACATCATTGAATTGATGCTAGAAGCTGGTAAACTGTTGTCTTATTTGTAGTGAATGATAGTGAGTCGTCTCATTGATAACAATACCCCATCCCGATTGGTTTGAGCAGAGCCGTTTCTGAGGTCGCAACACCGACGACGGATGAGGAGATAACATATGAGGCATAATGATGAACCCGAATGGACGAAAGTT
>JAPORV010000039.1 GCA_026710055.1 Aestuariivita sp. | reverse complement strand
GATAGAAACTCCCAAAACACGGACACAATACCCGAATAATTGATTTTTCCGATTTGAGGTTGCAGTTATTTGATAGTGCTAAAGCCCCAGCTGCTCTTGTTATATTCAGTAAAAATCATACTCAAGATGCTGACTACCGATTCGACTATTGGGCACCAAAATCAGATATCAATCTCAAAACAAATCGATTGATTACACTCAGTCAGAGCGACCGTAACGTGATTGCTTCTCATATGGTGCAAGACAACCCGATGGTGTTCAAGAACTGCTTTTGGATGAATGGTCCGCAAGGGAAGTTGTTGAACTACATCAAGTTATTTCCTGGGATTAGTGATCTGATTGGTGTCTACAGCAATATGAGAAACGCAAGCAGCCAAAACGACAATCAATGGCTAATCGGCCAAGGTTTTCGGCCTGCTAAAAAAAATCAAATGGATAATGATACATATAGATATCAACAATATGAGGTTATCGCAAGAATTCCACATCTGCCAGTTAGGAAATTTCGAACTCTAGCACAAAACTTTGACGATCTTCCGCCATGGGAAAATAGCAATATCGATTCGACAGGATTTCAAAAAGGATATGACGGACCCCGAATTCTAATACCTCGCAGCATTACCGCTACCCAATATAGACTACGGGCCAGTTATGCACAAAACCCCGGGTCTTTTCAAGAAAGCATAGTAGTAATTAGTGTCCCCAAGGGTGAGGAGCGCAGGGCAAAGTTATTGACAGCATTGCTAAACAGCAAACTGTTTCTATGGTTTGCATTTCACGATACCGCATCGTTTGGTATAGAAAGACCTAAAGTATTGCAAAGCGAATTGCTTCGTCTTCCGTTTCCATCACCTAAGGACTTACCGGAATGCAAGCGGTCAGAATCGGCAGGAAATAAACTTGTTCAAATCGTTGAGCGTGAAATTCAGAACGCAAACGATACATTCTCGATTCTATCTTCTGCAGAAAATCCTGAGCTATTTAAAAAGATAGATCGTTTGGCATATGATTATTTCTGTCTATCTGATGAGGAAATTATCCTTGTTGAAGATACGGTCAAATACATAATTCCAGCGGTTCACCCACCAAAGAAATCATATCCGATAATTTGGGAGACGTCTAATGATGATGATCGTAAGGCATACGCTGATGTTCTTATTCGTAGCTTGAAAGAATGGTTTGATGAAAGCTGCTCCATCAATATTATGCTTGAGGCGCATAGCAAAGACTTAGCTATACTTCGACTAAGTTTGGAAGAAGATTGCAGGGAAGAATCTTATTATGAGAAAATTGATCATCAAATCAGTGATGTTTTGGGCGAGCTATCCAAACATATAAATCACCCTCTACCAGGCAATTTTCAATTGAAGCCTGACTTCCGCCTGTTTCACGACAATAATCTCTATCTTGTTAAGCCCATCCAAAAGCGTTTCTGGCTAAGGTCCACAGCTATTGCCGATGCAGATTCCATTGCGCTTGATCTTCAAAAATTTTCAGGATCATCAACAAACTGGAGCAATACATAATGGCAATCGGCAACCCAGGGATATGGGTTATCAAGTTCAGGTCACTCGATGAACAGTTTCTGGAGCGTGTGCATGCGGTTTGGCCCCAATGTCTGAGTCAACTTTCGAAACAGTCACAAGAAAATACGATCACTCACAGTCTTGTTATCCTCCTTAGAAAGGACGTTAAAGCTAGAAGATTGTTCTGCTTTCTGCAAAATGAATACATAATTTTTGGATATAAAGATTCTGGAAATGTATGTGAAAAAGGTAGGGTCGATATAGCTTTGATCCTAGATCAAGGCGGTGAAAATTATCTGGCATATGAATGTAAGTGTTTAAATGTGACTCACAAAAACGGAAGGAAGGAAAGCCTTGCGGGGAAATATGTCTCTGAAGGACTTGTACGCTACGTCAATGAAAAATATTCGGAAAATCTACCAGTAGGCTGTATGCTTGGCTATGTGATGGATGGGGATACCGAGGCTGCTAAATGTAAAGTATGGAAAGCGATCAACAATAAGAAACAATCTATCGAACTCAAGGAAGGCCCTACAAGTGAACAGCCATTGGGTGATATCCTTCGATTCAGTAGCCGACATAAACGGGTCTTTAATCAGCAGGAAATTGAGGTTAGACACGCCTTACTACCATTTTGCAGTCAGGGGTAGAAAGAAAAGTTTCTTAACTTTCTGGTTCGCGATTTACAGGTCGGTTCTGGAAAGGGGCAGAATCGTACGCTAATGAGTTTTTACGAATTTACATGAATTCATTAGATTGTATTTTTACACGATTCTCAGCGAAGCTCTGAATTAGGGTGTTGGAGGTTTGAAGCGCCCAGTAGCGGCTCCCTGCCATGCGATTTTTCATTCATTTCTAAAACACGTTCAAGAGAAGATACTGAATTAATGATTTTCTGGCATCGAAGTTTATAATCGGATCCTACCGGATCTTGACTACGTGTTGCAATAAAAAACAAATCAGATGAAATTTGACTTAAAGAGCGTATTATTTCAGAAGAAAATTCGATTTGATTAGCCATAGCCCACCGTTTAATTGCACTATGTGAAAGACCAAAAAGTTTTTCAGATAAATCTGTTTTCCCATTAACTATTTTCAAAACAAGCCTCTGTGTGTTCATCCTATTGACGAACTCATCCATTTTTTTCAACCTCCATGCATAAATTATTCATCCACTCTCTGCATATATCGAGTTCAGAGAGCAGCTTGTTCATATCCAAATTAGAGATGTCATCTCCTGAACCTCGCGTTGAAAGGAGCCTAGAACGCATTAAAGTAGTATAAGTGTGGTTTGATATTCTGATGCTTTTTGAACCGATCATGCGAGCAGAATCTCTGCCAAATGTTGGTTCCGACATACTTGCTATGGAA
>JAPORV010000017.1 GCA_026710055.1 Aestuariivita sp. | reverse complement strand
TCAATCAGGGCATGTGGCCATCATTGACCCGAACCCTCGCCGGAATGCGGCCCTGCGAGAGCATCTGCGTCTTGAGGCCCTTGCTTGACGCTCAGCGGGTCATGTTGACCCGTCTAAAGAGCGGTTCAAGCAACGCTCCCGTGTTGAGCGGGTGAACGCGGCGTTAAAGGACAGCTATGGGGGTCGTCATCTCCGGGTTCGGGGTGCGGCGAAGGTTGCGTGTCATTTGTTTTTCGGTATTTTCGCCCTGACTGTTGATCAGTGACGAAGACTGCGCACCTGACAGCCCCCTTCATTCTGTTTTTGGCGTTGAGGCACATGCCGTCGACGGGTTCTGCTTGTGCAGATGTTCATATTTTGCCCGATATGTTGATGATGTGAGCTGATTTTGTTAAGAAATCGGCTTCAGGGGACTTGTATTCATCAATCAATTACTTTGATCTTATCTCACCCTTTCTTCCGCCATCACATCCAAAATTTCCACCGACTTTTGTAAGTGGCTCGTTAGCCAATACACAGGGCACTACAAAGTAGTTTTTAAAAAACTCTAATTTTAACCTATTGAAATTAAAAAAATAAATTTTCAAAGAAAATAACGGAAATTGGTTATTCAAACGATTTTTTAATTCCGTGTTAATTCTTTCTCTTTAATTTTTAGTGACTGGGTTAACTTTTTTGATACGACGCGTTGTAATTGTCTATCCGTCTAAAGAAAAGCTAAACCTATGAAATATCAAACTTAAAGTACAGAGCGTTACAAAAGGAAATATAGAATCAAGGCTTTAGTTCGCTTCACATGAATTTTTATGTCGGCAAAATGGCATCTATAAAACAATTAATAAATGAAGGGAGGGATGGTTTAGCAAGTTATTTTGCTGTTTTTTGATTTGACTAAAATGAGAAGTAGAATTGAGCAAAAGGATTGCCAGCAATTTTTTCTCGGGCGGCGACATCAGATTTTCGTTAGAGCAGCGAGTATCCTCGCCCATGATCTTGTTCCTTTATGAAAACATTGCAAATCATATTTTTCATTTGGCGAATGAATTTGATCGTTGTCTTTTCCAAATCCGATAAGCATTGGTGTTGTTCCAATAATCCCCTGAAGTAATCCTGCAATTGGTATTGATCCACCACAACCGGTGTAGACGGCCTCAATGTCCCACTCATCCGTTAGTGCTTGCCGTGCTGCTTCAAATGCTGGGTTTGATATGTCAAAATTGCTTGCTTTTCCCGATCCATGCTCAATAAACGAAGCGGTGCAATCAGCTGGTAGTAGACTTCGCACCATTTTTCTGAATTGCACGCGTATTTTTTCTGGATCTTGGTTCCCTACAAGGCGAAAACTTATTTTTGCTGTGGCCTTTGCTGGTAGAACAGTCTTGAAACCTTCGCCGCAATAACCTCCTCTGATGCCATTATATTCACATGTTGGTCGTGACCAAAGCATCTCAAGTGCAGTTCGCCCGGATTCTCCGGCCAATTCGCATAAATCCACATCCCTAAGGAAGTGGGTTTCATTAAATTCTAAGTTTCGCCA
The DNA here is from genome assembly GCA_026710055.1 of Aestuariivita sp. Taxonomy (GTDB): domain Bacteria; phylum Pseudomonadota; class Alphaproteobacteria; order Rhodobacterales; family Rhodobacteraceae; genus JAPORY01. Next base: position 1,362 of record JAPORV010000017.1, on the reverse strand, counting down.
CTGCGTTTGTAACTGAGCAGGTAATTCGTGAACACCTTCATAAAAGTTTGGAATTGTTATTCGCCCTGAATCATCGTGAAGCTTTGATATGATTTGGCTTAATACACGAATTGGATTTATTGCAACACCGCCGTAAGATCCAGAGTGTAAATCTTTGCTTGGTCCTTGGATAGTCACTTCTTCGCCTAGTAAACCGCGAAGCATTGTCGTTATGGCTGGTACGCGACTATCAAATAATCCCGTATCGCAAATGAGCGCTAGATCCGCTTTTAAGGTTTTTTTATTCTCCTCCAAGAAAGGAATTAGAGATGGTGAGCCTGATTCTTCTTCGCCCTCGAATAAAAAAGTGATCTTGCATGGAAAGTTCTTATGTACAGTCTTCCATGCACGACAAGCTTCAATAAAAGTCATTAATTGACCTTTGTCATCGGAAGCGCCACGTCCTCGAATGACTGCACCGGCTTCGCTATCTTCAATGGTTGGATCAAAAGGGTCTTTATGCCATAAATGAACTGGATCAACTGGTTGAACGTCATAATGTCCATAAAACAGTAAATGCGGTTGATCGCCATCGGTATGTCCCATTACCATGGGATGTCTGGGAGTTTTGACCTTACGTGCGTTGTTTACACCAAGCGAGTGCAAATCAGATACTAACCATTCTGCCGCACGCTCGCAATCGTTCTTATAGGCTGAATCCGTTGAAATTGACCGTATTCGAAGAAACTCCAAGAGTCGGCTTGTTGCCTCATTAAGGTTATTATCAATTTGCAAAAGAACAGTTTCAAGTGACATGATTATTTGGATATATTTTTTAGGCAAGTGGTTAGTTTGAAATTTGTTGAAGTCGTTGATTGAGTTTATTTTCGAAGTTCTAGTTTATTCTTTGGATTGTCTACGGCTATTGAAGCGATTTCATTAACAGTGACTAGTATACTAACATCATTGAATTGATGCTAGAAGATGGAAAATTATTGTCCTATTCGTATTGAATGATATAGAGTCGTCTCACTGAGAACAATACCCCATCCCGATTGGTTTGATCAGGGCCGTTTCTGAGGTCGGAACACCGACGACGGATGAGGAGATAACATATGAAGCACAATGATAAATCCGAATTGACGAAAGTTATATCATGTTACGCTGGATACTGAGGAGCGATCGTTTCTCCAGGATTTGGTAGAGGGTGGCGCGAGGTGCGATTATTGTATGGTGTACTAACTTTTATACCCTATGTTATGCCCCTAAGCTGCCAGCGCAACGCGAATCGTACGATTGTCATTGGCGGGCGATGTGGGCACCCAGTCGCCTTGGCGATTGAAGCGTGGTACCAAGTCCTTCCAAACCCGATCAAAGCGATTG
>JAPORV010000425.1:13735-23861 GCA_026710055.1 Aestuariivita sp. | reverse complement strand
GTGAGAAGGAGCGAGAGCGTCTGAAGCGCCAGCAACGTCGCGCCGCTTAATCACCGGTTCAAAAAAACAGGCTTCTGACCGGACAGGCGGAGTCTGTCTGCTGCGTCATTTTGGTAGAAATGTCGGCCTGATGAGGCCACTGGCCGTCGGGCAATCGGTGGTTGAATGATCAAATTTCTCAACAAGTTTGATATTATGATGAAAAAAATTCACATTCGTCTCGGGCGGGCGTCAGAAAAGGAGGGGGGGGGGTAACAGACACTATATAATTCTCTCTTTTACAGTACCAGTTAATTGATGATGAAATGTGTGTTTTTGCAAACGCGACGGGCAATCCAAATCAAATGATCTCTCCGAACGGCAATGCAGCCCTCAGTGGGATAGCAACAACGACGCCATTGATGCAAGAAAATCGCTGAGCCTTTTCCAGAAATTGCAATAGGCCAATTCCAATTAATCACAATTAAAACATCATAAAGTGGATCGCTTCTGGTTAATCGCTCGCATCGATATTCATGAGGTGCTTGAACCATTAAGTTATAGCTGGGGTCACTAACATCATCTGACCACAAATCTCTGGGTCGAATTGGCACGAACAAGGATGAAGGCCGAGATACGCGATCAGGACGGTAAAAAAACCCAGTGATACTATGAATGCCACGCGGTGTTGCACTGTCGCCTTCATTTTTATGACTCGTTATACCGCTACGACCAATCATACATGGTATTTGACGGCTCAAAAAGCGCAACCCCAAACGGGTGATGACAATATCAGATGAAGTCACAATATATGCCCCATTTTTTTTGACTTTACAGCAAGATATTCTCGATTTTGTTCGGTATGTCCAACTTTAAGTGGAATACGATCAGATACAGCAATTCCATTACATACCATTATATCGACTTTAGCAGGATTATTTGTTAGCAGTCTTATAGTTGAGAATCCCATAGATTTGAGAATGCTAGATCCCAAACGAAAATCACGTTCATCATCCTCAAAACCAAGTCGATGATTGGCTTCAACCGTATCAAAGCCCTGATCTTGAAGAGAATAAGCCCTGAGTTTGTTCGCCAACCCAATACCGCGACCTTCTTGGTTAAGATAAAGCAAAATCCCGGAACCCTCCTCACCCATGAGCGCCAGTGCAGCTTGAAGTTGCGCCCCGCAATCGCATTTCAAACTACCAAGGACATCACCAGTAAAACAAGCAGAGTGTAACCGCGTCAGAACAGGCTTTGATCGGTCAGGTCGCCCAATTTCAACGGCATAGTGTTCTTCACCACCGTCATCTGGACGAAACACATGTAATCGTCCTCGCTCTGAAACCGAAAGTGGTAAACGAGCTTCAGTGACTGGCATTAAATGACGTCCCTCTTTTAACAATGATACAGCATACGACTGCTGGATTAATGTCAATCCATACCGTTGAGCAACGCCCATTGGATCAGCAACAATGCTAACAACAGCCGCTGGAAGCAAGCGAGCAGACTTTGTTATTGCGATTGCCAAACGGTGCAAGTCTGCACAACCTTCCCGAAGTGACTTCAATGGACCTTTCATCGGATAATTCAAATCAGTGGCTGGATCAGCAATTGCTACAATCCAAGCAATGTCGACGTTAGCAGGAAGAGCAATGCGAGCCACATCACCATCATAAACTGGCGTCTTTAATGTAACTGCTCGTCGGGCCGTAATCGCAATCGTAGTCTTTGGCCCATATGCTTGCATAGCAACCAAACGATCAGAACACAGTGTCTCCGTGGAAGCAATGAGCGCTCCCTGATCCTCGTCACACAACACAACAGCAAGCCCTGATCGCAGGTCGCCTTGGGCACGTGTCAAAAGTTCAAGATTATCTGGTGTAAGAGTCATTGCTTTCTTTGTTTCAATCGTAAATCAGCCATCCGACAGTTACCATAAAATTATGAAATAATTACAGCGCAATTTACACGACCATGTGAAGTCGCGATTCCACTATTGCGAAATGTTCGATGTAACTGCACTTGAATATAAACTGTATGAAAGGTTTCCAAGTGTCTCAATTAAAAAAAATCCTACTTGTTGATGATGATGAAGATCTACGTGAAGCACTCGGTGAACAATTGTTGTTAACGGGTGATTTTGATATCGAAGAGGCTGAGTGCGGTGTTGATGGACTAGCATGTGCCAAGCGTACAAACTTTGCTCTTATCATATTGGATGTCGGTCTGCCAGATACTGACGGTCGCGAATTATGCCGTGTTATGCGCAAACAAAATATCAAGACACCTATTTTGATGTTAACGGGTCATGATACAGATGCAGACACCATCCTTGGACTAGATGCGGGTGCTAATGATTATATCTCCAAACCATTTAAATTTTCAGTACTACTAGCGCGCATTCGTGCCCAGTTACGTCAACATGAACAGTCTGAAGATGCGATTTTTTCGATAGGATCATATTCTTTCAAACCATCAATGAAAATTCTGATAACTAAAGAAGATAGAAAAATCCGTCTAACTGATAAGGAAACCAACATTCTTAGATATCTTTATCGCTCAGGCGGCAATGTTGTTCAGCGAGATATATTATTGCATGAAGTCTGGGGCTATAATGCCGGTGTAACCACTCACACTTTAGAAACACATATTTACCGGCTAAGGCAAAAAATAGAACCAGATCCATCAAATGCACAAATTCTCGTAACTGAATCTGGCGGATATCGATTGGTTGCTTGACGTGCACAGCAATTTGAAAGACAGAAGATCGTTTTTTTTCTAAATTGATAACCACGGAACGAATCGATTGCGCTGCCACCATTAAATCAAAACCTTAGTTTATTTCTTAAAATTTCAACTTATAGGTTTCACTTTCTGAGAGTAATGTTCATTACCCAGAAATTAGGCAAATCAATCAAGCGCCAAATTAAACACCGTAAGGAACCCAAATATTCTTTATTTCGGTAGCAGCGGAAAGAAACTCTCTGGCTTGAATGTTATTCCAATCATAATCTTGCTGATAATTTACCCAAGTGCGTTTAAGATTATTCGCGGATTCATGTTCAATAATTCTTGAAATATCAGATGAAGAAAAACTCCAGACGGCATCAACGGCGAGATGACCGGCAAGATGTGGCGCAAGCTCAGTATGAGATCCCGTCAAAATATTAATAACACCAGATGGAACATCAGAGGTTTCAAGTATTTGATAAAAGTCAGTAGCGACTAGAGGAAACGCCTCAGAGACTACTGATATGACGGTGTTTCCCATCGCAATAGCCGGAGCGATTACTGAAATTAAACCAAGAAGCGGATAGTGATCCGAGCAAAAAATACCAATTGTGCCAACCGGTTCATTTCGTGCGAGTGCCAGCCCACGAATTGGAACATCGTGAATGCGCCCGTCGAATTTATCAGCCCAAGCTGCGTACGAAAATAATCGATCAATGCTTTTTTGTACTTCTTTAATACCGCTTTCTTGCGCCGATAACATATTGATGCGTGATGCAAATTCGTTAGCCCGTATCGATAAATTTTCTGCGATGTAATAAATGACTTGTGCGCGTGCATGACCCGATGTGCTTAACCAATTCTTTGCAGAATTTGCACTTTCTACTGCATTTCGAATATCCTTTCGATTAGCCATTGGGACATGACCAATGAGACGACCCTTAGCATCGTTAATTTTCTGATAGTATCCACTGTCAGGTCGGAGCTGTTTTCCACCAATGTATAGTTTAGCTGTACGATCAACATCATACTTTAATGATTGAGAACCCTCAAAACTAACAGATGAAGAAAGCAATGGCGTTTTGCAAATCGATTTTGTGTAAGGTAGAAGCCCTTCCCATCCGCCTTCACGACCAAAACCGCTCTCCCGAACACCACCAAATCCTGAAGCCGCATCAAATAGATTGGTAGCGTTAATCCACACAACTCCCGCCACAACTTGAGCACTGATCTCAAACGCGAGGCTAAGATTCTCCGTCCAAATTGTCGCAGCAAGACCATAACGAGAATTATTGGCTAATTCCACGGCCTCCGATGGTGTACGAAAGGTTGTAGAAACAAGAACAGGACCGAAAATTTCTTCTTGCATTAACGGATCAGTGGGATGAAGGCCACAAATCAGAGTTGGAGGATAAAAATAACCTTGTTCTGGTAGCGTGAACTCAGATTGATATATGTCACCGCCGTGTTCAGCCTGCACTAATTGGGAAATTGTTTCAAGCTGAATGGGATCAACAATGGCACCGACATCGATGCTTTTATCAAGCGGATTACCAATTCGAAGTCGATCCATGCGGGAGCGAAGTTTAGATAAAAATAGCCTCGATATATTTTCTTGAACAAGTAGACGGGATCCCGCACAACATACTTCACCTTGATTAAACCAAATCGCATCAACCAAACCTTCCACTGCACTGTCTAAATCTGCATCCTCAAAAACAATGTAAGGTGACTTCCCTCCAAGTTCGAGCGTGAGTGACTTACCGGTGCCAGCTGTTACGCGACGAATTTTTCGACCGACATCAGTAGATCCTGTAAATGCAATTTTATCAATTTTTGGATGTGCGACAATCATCGCGCCGACCGCGGAATCGCCCGTAATGATATTGACAACTCCCGAAGGTAAATGAGCTTGATGACAAAGTTCTGCGAAAAAAAGGGCTGTTAATGACGTGTATTCTGCTGGCTTAAGGACGATGGTATTTCCCATCGCGATAGCAGGGGCTATTTTCCAAGCAAGCATTAAGAGCGGAAAGTTCCAAGGAATGATCTGACCACAAACGCCAACAGCCTTTCGATCAGGTAACGTATCCTGCATTAACTGGGCCATTCCCGCATGATAATAAAAATGACGTTGAGCAAGTGGCACATCGATATCTCGCGCCTCGCGAATTGGTTTACCATTATCTAATGTCTCAAGAACAGCAAGTAGGCGCCCATGTTTTTGGAGTAGGCGTGCAATCGCGTAAAGATAGTACGCCCGCTTGGGACCACCGATTCGCTCCCAGTTTTCTTGAGCATTCCTCGCAGCAGTTACTGACCGATCAACATCCGCAGGCGTTGCTTGTGTCAATTCTGCGAGTTTTTCTCCTGTCGCAGGATTTTGGCTTTCAAAATTATTAGTTGGTTGGGTAAAACTACCATCAATAAAATGGCCAAATTGATTGCCTCGATTCGTTAACCATTCCATTGCTGCATCGGCGCTCTCTAGAGAAGGGCCATATGCCATCATATCGATTTTTTTTCTAATAGTCATCGCATGAACTTTACGAAATTAATTTTCTTGTAATCCCAAAATCTGAAGCAAATTTATAGGCAGGCAATTCGCTGTCAACACAGTGGTTACAGTCATTAGCGGAGGTTAATAAATTTTTGTTTCATTACAATTGAAATCAACGACATTTTTGAAAAGTCATTTCTTGTATATTCGAGCATTGGGAAATTTAACTTATTTTTGGTAATTAGCTAATAGCATGTCGATAATTTGAAGAGTAATGTCCAATGAAATGATGTTCGAGTTGACGCTCCAAGTCGCCCAGTAAACTAGACGCGCCAATACGAAATAAATCAGGCTGTAACCATCTTAGCCCGAGTTCCTCTTTAATCAACGTTAAGTAAATTAAAGCGTCCTTAGCTTTTGAAATTCCGCCAGCTGGTTTAAAGCCAACATTGTGTCCGGTTCGTTGAAAATAATCACGTATTGCACGTACCATAACTAACCCAACTGGTAATGTAGCGTTTGTATTTTCTTTACCAGTTGATGTTTTGATGAAGTCTGCGCCTGCCATCATCGCAATTAGCGAAGTACGCGCAATATTTCGTAGTGTACCAAGCTCGCCAGTCGCTAGAATGACTTTAATGCGAGATTCGCCGCAGGCCTGACGAAATGTTTTTATTTCGTCATAAAGTTCTGACCATTTCCCTTCTAACACAAGGCGGCGAGAAATCACAACATCAATTTCCTTTGCGCCTGCTGTGACACTACGTTCAATTTCTTTCACTCGAAGATCAAATGGTGTCAATCCAGCGGGAAACCCTGTTGAAACTGCAGCGACAGGAATGTTTGTTTCTTGCAAAGCTTCCACTGCTGCGGAGATCATGTCATGATAGACGCAAACGGCCCCAACGTGAATGATGGGAATGTCAAGTGAATGAAGAATATCAGCACGAACAGGTTGCCGTGCTTTTGCACATAAGCGCTGCACGCGCGCATTCGTGTCATCTCCAGCAATTGTGGTCAAATCAATACAAGAAATTGCTTTTAGATACCATGCTGCTTGCCAATCTTTTTTTACCGAGCGCCGTCTTGGCATAGTCGCAACGCGTCTTTCAATTGCTGATGTATTGGCTTGAGCGGAATTTACCCAAGGTAAATCTAATGGAAGACCAGGATTGCGCAATTCTGCTATAGGTTCAAGTTTTGAGCCAGCTGGACTTGTCATATCACGTCAAAGGAATTGTAAATCAATGGTTTAATATGGCAACTTATTTAATCTAGCTTAATTTGAGTAACTCCCGCTAATTTGTGCAAATAATAGCAAGTGTTTTAACGGCTAAAGCTGAGAGAAAGTTAAAATAAATTGCTCCTGAAATGACCCAAAAGTAAAAATCTTAGCATTAAAACTTTACGAAAAATAAATTCTAATTTTTGTTCAATGTATAAAAATAGAGAAAAATATTTTCTCAAGAATATCTCTCTTAATGTCGAAAAAATTATTATCAAAATGAATGAAGCTTTATTGAATGAACCTTGGAAAAAAGAAATATTTAAAACAAATGGTGTGACTTTAGTTAAAACATCATACATCAATCCCTTAACTACCTCTATAAGTTGAATAGCCAAATGGTGAAAGTAATAAAGGAACATGATAGTGTGAATTTATTTCAGAAATACCAAACCGAATAGGGATTTCGTCCAGAAAACGTGGCATACCTGATCTAATATCCATCGAATCAAAGTAAGCACCTGCATAAAAAAACAACTCATAACACCCCAGTTTGAATTGTGATTCTGGTAATATTGGAGTTTCTGTACGACCATCATTGTTCGTAATCATTTGTGAAATTTTAGTTTGACTTCCTGAATCAAGGCGATACAGGCTAATGCTTAACCCTACAGCTGGTATACCAAGTGATGTATCAAGAACATGCGTTGTTAAAAAACCCTTTGCCATGCTCAAATTCCTTCAATTGCAAAACAAATAGCAGACAAAGGGTGTATTCCAATTACTTTTGCTTTGTCAAATTTGCAATTTTCAAATGGATTCTGATATAACCTATTCCGATTAATTTTTGCATATTAAGTGCTCAAAATAAGACAATTTGACATGGTAAATGATAAGCGTTGGATTATAAAGTGAACATTTCATCATACAATGCTGATTTCAAATCTAAAGCTGAAGTAGTAATAATTTTACAGCATTATTTGAGCGTCTATTTCTAATGAATGCACCGTGATTGGAAGCGCTAAATCTAATTTTAAAAGGCTCAGTTCATAAATCCTATGCAACGTCCACGTTTCTGATATGATCTTGGGAAAATCGGGAGGTATCAGCAGTGGATTACAAGCAGCTTGAGGAGTGGTTATCCAGCATAGATGGTCTCAGCTAGGCGCAGAGGCAGCAAGCACAAGCTGTGCCGATCGGGGGAGCCGACCCGTCCGCTTCGCTGGCGGCTATCGAGGCGCGCTTCAGCGAGGACCGTGAGTGCCCGCATTGTGGTGCGCTAGGAGCGGTTTCGCGGGGCAAGATCCGAGGTCTACGGCGGTATCAATGCAAAGCCTGCAACAAGACTTTCAACGCAGCAACCGGCACGGCCTTACGGGGCCTGCACAAGAAGGACCAGTGGCTGACCTTCGGGGGCTGCTTATCTAACGGACTGACTGTTCACGCGTCTTCTACCGCGTTTCGTTGACAGCATCGGCTTTTGGTTACGAAGGACCAGAAACCCCAAATACTCAAGGGCATTGTCGAAGTCGACGAAACCTATGTGTTGGAGAGCCGGAAGGGCGATCGCAAACTTGACCGAAAGGCGTGCCGCAGGGGCGGAAAGGCCAGAAAGCGCGGTCTGTCAGACGAACATGTTCCGATATTGGTTGCCGTGGACCGAAGTGGGACGACGGCTTGCTCTGTCCTTCCATCTGCCAAGGCTGAAAGCATATACAGCGCTCTTGAACCCCGGATTGATGATGACATCCTTCTGGTCACCGATGGAAACAATGTTTACCCGCCTTGCGCAAAGTCGCTTGAGGTCAGGCACGAAGCATTGAACCAGTCCGCCGGTCAACAGGTGCGTGGAGCGGCCCACATACAAACGGCCAAGAATCGGCACAGTGGGCTGAAAGACTTCCTGCGCCGCTATCGCGGCGTTTCGAGCAAATACCTTGAAAACTACCTGCGACGGTTCGAACGGCGTGAATTGCTGAAATCTTCGGCCAGATCCTGTCTGGCTACTGCGATTGGAGCCTCATGCATACAATTTGCGAACTGAGCTATCAATAACTTATCTGGCGTTTCGGATCGGCAAAAACGCACCTCCTGCGACTTTGCAAGCCCAAAAATCAGAATTTCCGACATTCAGAGCAATGCAGTGCTACCGAAAACAATGGGAAACGAACGCGTAGAGCCGCCTGCTAACTTGAATTTCAGCCATATTACCGCTATATACCGGCAATGCTGCTGTAGGAAAATAAGTCATGCACATCACGAACTTCGCTGAATCTGGGCAGTTCGAAGTGCGCAAGATCGCTGCGGCCTTGCGCACTTCGGCAGAGGAGATCGCATTGACCGTCGGTTTGGACAAAGACGCGTTACAGAGGCGAGCCGGCATCAGTTCGGACAAGACACAGCGCCGCCTGCGCGAACTAGTAGAGGTACTGAACAAAGTCGAACCGCGTTTTGGGTCGGAATTGATGGCCTATGCGTGGTACAGGTCAGAGCCATTGCCCGGCTTTGATGGCCGGACTGCGATGCAACTCGTTCAGGAAGGCAAAGCACAGCAGGTTCTGGAATACATCGACGCAGGCGTCTTCGCCTAATGCCTATGAAGGATAGCCGCTATATAGGACCGCTCTATCGGGCGCTAAACCCGGTCTATGCGCGAGAGCCTCTCTAGGGACGTGGCGCGGAACTTTATGGAGGACGCTTTAACGCCAAGGTTACCCCTGCCCTTTATATGGTGCTTGATCCCACGACGGCTCTCCGAAAGGCCAACCAGGTCGGTAGCCTGCAACCGACGATCCTCGTGTCGTACAACGCCGACCTCCGCCCAATTTTCGATACCCGCAATCAGGACGGACTAGAGCAATACGGAATGACAGAGGCCATACTTGTCGACCCAGCGTGGCGCATGAAGATGCTCGACAGCCTAACGGTGCTGACACAGGATTTTGCCGGCAGCCTCATCGCTGATGGGTTCGCAGGAGTTCTGATCAAGAGCTTCGCGAAGGGCGCGTCAGCATTGGACTTTAACATCGTATTGTGGAACTGGACCTGCGAAGGCTGTGTCCTTAATGTCGTGGACAACGAAGACCGTCTGTCGCGGACGTGATCCGCTAGGCCAGAGCTTCAATTGATGGATCGGTTTTGTAGTGCTCGCCGGGAGGATAATACCAGCGGATCAAACATTCTGAGACCGCTTTGCATACGTTCAACGAAAGATTTTCGTAAGCGATCCTTAAGAAGTTCAGGTTCACGGTAATCTGAGCTAGTCTTGCCACCGCTGTATAGCAGATCATTGATGGCCAAAACGATTCAGCGTTGGTCGCTACGGCGTGTCGGCACGGTGGCTTAGAACAAAAGTTCTCCCAGTCTACTTTGGATTTACGAGCGTGCGGCTTACAATACAGCGGTAAATTTATCGCGAAGCTCTTTCGTTGGCATTGCCAAGTTGTTTAGCGTAGGTGGAAATTATGGGTTCTTGAGAACTTCAGGCGGTCATCTGCAGAGTATAATCCTGCCAAAGCCGAAATGCATCGGCTCGTGCGTGGCGGTAAGAATTGACGTTGAGACGGTAGCGGCGTGGACGGAAAATAATGTTGATCTGATCGTGGGCGGCGAGGAACTTTTGTGCTTGTCGATGTGATTTGAACCGGCCCATTATTTTTTCTCGTTTTCTTGTCGGTCGGTGAGACCCT
>JAPORV010000425.1:0-13711 GCA_026710055.1 Aestuariivita sp. | reverse complement strand
AGCATTTGGTGTCTGTGTTCTGATCGGCTTGATGTAGCTGCGCAACTTATCGGTAACAATAACGCGAGGATTACCGTAATTTGCTCGCAAGCGTTTGAAAAAACGCTTCGCAGCCTTTGCGTTACGGCGCTTCTGTACTAGAATATAAAGTGCATCGCCATTTGCATCGACCGCACGTCACAACCAGAGTGTTTCACCGCTGATTTGAATAACCACCTCATCAAGATGTCATTTGTCTGCAGGCAGGCGTCGGTCACGCTTAATGCTATCAGCAAAAAAGCTGCCAAAGCGATTGACCCACTGGCACACCGTCTCACGACTGACGATTACACCACGCTCCGCCAATAGATCTTCAACGTCGGCACAGCTGAGCGCAAAGCGATGGTACGCCCAAACAGCATAGACGATGATCTCTCGTGGGAAACGAGTCTTAAAGCGAGGCATATTGGCAAGTATTTTCATCCCCAAACTATACCGAAGTCAGATCAGACAAACAACTTGGCAATGCCATGGTCAATCTCCGTCAAGTCAATAATCCGCTATGAAATCACTGAGTGAACACGCTTGAGCAATGGCGTCACGAATGGCTTGAGCCCCGTGCCGAAAGAGCGTGTCGTTCAAATCACATTTACTTCCTACGGGTTCAGAGCACGCGGCAATCAGAATGTTCTTCCCGTTTGTCTGATGGACCTCTGCCGCTTTTCGAAAGCTCCTGGATGCAACGCTTTTCGGATCATCCTGGTCAGGAGCGAGAATGATTGTCCTGTCCTGTGGCAGCGGCGCGGATTAAAAGTCTGAAATACCAAAGGCAGAAAAACAACATTTACCAGAATTCATATCAGATATGAAGTAAACATCCCTGTCAATTAAATTTAGGCATATGAAAAGAGATCATCTGTATACTCGTTCGCATTGGGATGTCGCTTATTCAAAAAATAATTATGATTTGCTATTAACTGAATTCAAAATTTAATTACCCAAACCATTCAATAAACGGGTTTGGCTTTTACTTCTAAAACCAAAGTAGTGTTAATTTGTGTTTTGGTGACTTGAGTATTGTCGCTGATGTTACTCAACATCTGCAAAGAACACTTCCTATTCTTGAATTAAACTCTCAAATGAAGATATAGAGTCTTTAATCACCTCGAATTAATATACGATTAACTGGTCAAGATAAATGGAATAAATGAATGATACGTTATCCAAGAGATATGATCGGTTACGGAAGTCAGCCGCCAGTTGCAAATTGGCCAAACAGTGCAAAAATAGCTGTACAGTTCGTATTGAATTTTGAAGAGGGCGGAGAAAATAACATCCTACATTCTGATCATGCATCAGAAGCTTTTCTATCTGAAATCGTTGGGGCACAGCCTTGGGTAAATCAACGCCACTGGAATATGGAATCAATCTATGAATATGGTGCCCGCGCAGGATTTTGGCGATTGCATCGCTTATTTGTTAAGGAAAATATTCCAGTAACAATTTATGGTGTTGCTACAGCACTTGCACGATGTCCCGAACAAGTCGAAGCTATGAAAGAAGCCGGCTGGGAAATAGCCAGTCATGGTCTTAAGTGGATTGAACATAAAGACATGTCAGAACAAGAAGAGCGTGATGCAATTCTAGAGGCCATTCGGCTGCATACCGAGGTTGTTGGAGAACCACCTTTAGGATGGTATACAGGCCGTTGTTCCATGCAAACTGTAGGTTTGATAGCCGAGACAGGTCAATTCGCGTATGTTTCAGATGCGTATGATGACGATTTGCCCTATTGGCGCTTGTTTTCTGAAAATGTGCAACTTGTTATTCCCTACGCGCTTGACACGAATGATATGCGTTTTGCAACGCCGCAGGGGTTTAACTCTGGTGACCAGTTTTTTACCTATCTGAAAGATAGTTTTGATGCACTGTATGAAGAAGGTCAGGCAGGTCAAGCAAAAATGATGTCTATTGGTCTACACTGTCGTCTTATTGGACGTCCCGGCCGTGTACAATCACTTCAGCGCTTCATGAACTACATTAAAGAATTTGACGATGTGTGGTGTGCACGACGTATCGATATTGCCAATCATTGGAAAACACAATATCCGTATCAACCTAAACGCCGACCTCACGCAATGAATCAACATGAATTTATGGCGTGTTTTGGGGACGTCTTTGAGCATTCTCCGTGGATTGCCGAACGCGCATTTAAACGAGAATTAGGTCCGGCGCATGATACTGCATCTGGGCTATATAACGCATTGGCACGTGTATTTCGATCCGCTTCTAAGGCAGAGCGCCTTGCAGTACTAAAAGCTCATCCAGATCTTGCAGGAAAACTCTCACGTGCTAAAAGACTAACAAAAAATAGTAAAAGCGAGCAAGCAAGCGCTGGTCTTGATGCGCTGACCGATTTAGAATACGAGCAATTCTCAAGACTAAATGAAGCTTACACCAGCAAAAATGGTTTTCCTTTTATTATTGCGGTTCGTGACTACAACAAATTAGGAATTTTGGCAGCATTCCAGCGACGCTTGAATAACGACATGGAAAGTGAATTTCTTGAAGCCTGTCGACAAGTTGAACGAATTGCTCGGCTTAGATTGGACTCACTGTTATGAAATATGCTTTCCCAAAAGGCGGGTTACCCGGACAGGATGAACATCCGATTTCAAGTGCGATTTTCAAAAATGCCTATGCATGTTTGCCAGCTGCCACGCATCGTGACATTGTCACGAGCTACTTTCCGCAGTGGAGCAGAACGCGTGCTTGGATTTTTGCAAGACCCCTGAGCGGATTTGCGGAGACTTTTGCACAATATGCAATCGAAATAGCACCAGAAGGTGGCAGTGATAGTCCAGACCCCGATAAGACTGCCCAGAGTATCTTGTTCGTTGCAAGCGGAAAAGGATCTTTGAATATTAATAAAGAACAGTATACAATTGTTGCTGGTAGTTATGCTTACATTCCCGCTGGTGCGACCTGGACACTTCATAATGCAGATAATTCCCTTTTACAAATTCATTGGGTACGAAAAACATGGGAACCAGCTCCCGGTCTGAAACCACCAAACGCATTTGTCACGCACGAAGAAGAACACAAAGCTCAAGCCATGCCGGACTGTGGCGGAGTTTGGGCAACCACTCGGTTTGTCGATCCTGATGATTTGCGTCACGATTGCCATGTTAACATTGTGACTCTTCAGCCCGGAGGTCGTATTCCTTTCGCCGAAACTCATGTGATGGAACACGGGTTGTATGTCCTACAAGGAACCGCCGATTATCTGTTAAATACCGATTGGGTAAGTGTCAGTTCAGGAGATTTTATGTGGTTGAGGGCATTTTGTCCACAGGCTTGCATTGCTACAGGGAAAGAGCCTTTTAGATATCTCCTATATAAAGATGTCAATCGTCACCCCAAATTATGACCACTAATCACGACATATTCTGTGAAGCACTAACCCGGTCGGGATTTGCTCCTTATGGAGACATTATAGAACTAAAAAATGTTCCAGACAAATTAATCAATTCTGGAAAATGCGGTCGACATCATGACCTCGCAACGTTAGACTTTGGAATAGACGGTCGTGCTGGTATTAGCATCTTCAAGTCAGAGTTATGCCGTTTTCCATACCAATTAACATTATTGGAACGACACCCCGAGGGAACTCAAGCGTTTGTGCCCATGGCATGGTCACAGTTTTTGGTTATTGTCGCACCCGAAAAAGATTCGAGGCCGCGCGCTTTTTTGACAAAACCTGGGCAAGGCGTGAATTTTCATCGTGGTGTTTGGCATGGGGTTTTGACGCCATTAACTGAACCAGGTCTTTTTTTGGTTGTTGATCGAATCGGCGACACCCCCAACCTTGAGGAATTTCACTTGAGTACACCTTGGCGTGTTTTAGCTGGGTAAACAAATTAGCCGTAAATTCTGGCGTATTTTCACTTAGGGTAATTTCCTCTACAATACAAAAAATGGATAATCTTTTTTGAGTGATAACAAAGGATTGAATATGAAATCACGGTTTGAAATTGGAATGGAAACACGTCGCAATGTGCTAGGTGATGCCTATGTCAACCAGGCGAAAGCGCAAACTTCGGATTTTGACCATCCATTCCAAGAGCTCATTACGGAAGGAGCTTGGGGTACTGTCTGGTCTAATGACATTATTCCACAACGTGAACGCTCAATCTTAACTTTGGCAATATTAGCCGCAACCGGAAATTTCGAAGAGATCCCACTGCATATTCGTGCTACCGCAAATACAGGTGCGACAAAGAGCGATGTGATGCAGGCCTTTATGCATGTCGCGATTTATGCCGGTGTTCCAAAGGCAAATCATGCAATTAAAATCGCGAGAGAGACTTACGCAGAAATGAAGGAAACTGAATGAAGCAGGATGCTGAATACTACCAGCGAGACCCGAATATACATCCAGTGGCTTGCACGCCAAGCTACAAATCGTCGATCACGCGAAGTCCTCGTTTTTCGCTCATTTCGCTTGAAAACTCGATAAGTGAAATTACCGGCCCTGTTTTTTCACATAGTGATATTGATCCAGGTGATAATGATCTTTTAACTAATTTTGCACAATCCAATGAAAGTCCAATAGGACAGCGCATTATTTTACATGGACATGTATTGGATGAGAACTCACGAACTATTCCAAATACGCTTATTGAAATATGGCAAGCCAATGCCTGTGGGCGCTATCGTCACAAGAATGATACATATCTTGCCCCGATTGATCCGAATTTCGGTGGGTGTGGTCGCGCACTTACGGACGGAGATGGCTATTTTTATTTTCGGACTGTCATGCCAGGCGCTTATCCATGGCAAAATTATGTGAACAGCTGGCGTCCGGCACATATTCATGTGTCTGTTTTCGGCGCAAGTTTTGTACAGCGTTTAATCACACAATGTTACTTTGAAGGAGACCCTCTCATTCCAATTTGTCCTATTGTGC
The DNA here is from genome assembly GCA_026710055.1 of Aestuariivita sp. GTDB lineage: Bacteria > Pseudomonadota > Alphaproteobacteria > Rhodobacterales > Rhodobacteraceae > JAPORY01. The sequence goes on along the minus strand of JAPORV010000425.1, from coordinate 8,763 downwards.
AAACAATCCCTAATCCCAATGCAATTGAGCAATTGACTGCCAGGCTAGATTTGAATGCAACCATTCCTTTCGACGCGATTGCCTATAAGTTTGATATCATTCTACGCGGGCGTCGTTCAACATTATTTGAAAATCGCTTTTAGGAAAATTAAGTGATGCCGCAACATTTGAGTTACCTCAAAGAAACAACATCGCAGACAGCAGGCCCTTATGTTCATATCGGTCTGGCCCCTAAGGCTGCGGGGTTTGAAATTTATCAAAAAGAACTCGGCGAGAATATTGCGGGATCTAAAGCTGAAGGCGAGCAAATTCGTGTTGAAGGATATATAATTGATGGCACGGGAACAACACTTAAAGACGCCTTAATCGAAGTTTGGCAAGCCAATGCAGAAGGGATTTATGCGCACTCCGAGGGAGGAGGAGAGGTAGAAGATGGGTTTCGTGGTTGGGGGAGAGTAATTACGAATTTTAAAACGGGTAAGTGGGGTTTCAATACTATTAAGCCAGGCAGTACACTGGCGCGAAATTCAGGTATGCAAGCTCCGCATATTAATCTCTGGTTAGTAGCACGGGGTATTAATATTGGACTAAACACGCGCATATATTTTGATGATGAAGTAAGGGCCAATTCAATTGACCCAGTGCTTAATTTGATTGAATGGGAAAATCGTCGACACACGCTGATGGCTAAGCGCTCTACAGACAATGACATACCAATCTACAGATTTGATATTCGACTGCAAGGAAAAGACGAAACGGTCTTCTTTGATGTGTGATTAGCCAGGAAAATGAATATTCTTGATATGTCAATTATTGTTGATTTTGAATTGACGTTAGGGAAAATAATCAAAAAGGCGAAATGACCGTTGACGATACGCATATATAAAGCGTCATGATTGACATTAATCAAACACCCGCCTGATTGTGAGAAAAAAATCCACAACAAAATAAAACAAATTTGGCTGAAAAAAATAATCGGTTCGCAGTAAATCACTAGTGTTGTTCAACTTTGTGGGCGAAATTACACAATATATCAAGAAAGAGAGAAATCATTTGTTAAGTGGCTAGCATCAATGTTAAAATTAAAGCATGCTGTTTGGCCCTGTAGCTAAATCAACATGCAAATGCGATTAATATACAGGCATTCTCATTTAATTTCTGGTCAGAAGATATCAAAATTTTGCTTACAAAGATCTAAAACACCATAGTTTCTTTGACCGAAATCTCCCAGTGTTATCATAAAGTAATGTGTATCAAGCGTCTAATGAAAATAGAAGAGATAAACAAATGTCTTATGATAGCCTGGTTTCTTCCAGATTACATTTTTTAGTTTGAGAGTTAGCATTGAAGGCGTCGTTTAATGCCGGAATTTTTGCAAATAAAGGGACGACTTCATCATTATGACTTTCGTGCTGGGTCAACTGACAGGCCAATCGTTTTTGCGAACTCATTGGGTACGGATTTACGTATATGGGATAACGTTATCAAAAATCTCCCCAGGAACATACCTATTTTGCGTTATGACAAATCTGGTCACGGTCTGTCAGAAGGAGGTGCAACAACCATATTTGAATTCGCGGACGATCTTGCAGGCATAATGGATAGCCTTGCTATTCAGAACGCCCTTGTCTGCGGCGTTTCGATAGGTGGTATGATTGCACAAGTGCTCGCATCAAGTAGGCCTGATTTGGCGGCTGGTCTACTTCTTTGTAACACAGGATATAGAATTGGAACCGAACAAAGCTGGTCTCAACGCATATCTGCATTGACCGAAAAGGGTTTAGAGGGAATAGCTGATGACATTCTAGAGTGCTGGTTTTCTCAAGCGTTTCGAAACAATCACGCAAAGCTTGTTGCAGGTTACAAACTTATGCTCACGCGCACTCCAGAAGAAGAATACATTACAGTTTGTGACATACTCCGCATGGCTGATCTCGAAAACATAGCGCGCCAAATTAACTGTCCAACTCTTTGTGTAGCGGGAAGCGAAGATCTCGCCACTCCACCATCTTTTGTTCAACAACTATCTTCAGTGATTTCAAATGGCCGGTATTTTTGTTATCAATCGGTTGGTCACCTACCGTGCATTGAAGTCCCTGATAAAATCGCAACAAATTTGATCCAGCAAATACGGGCAATTTCGTGATTTCAATTTTTGAACATCCTTGGCTCGGTCGCTTTTTTGGTGACATTGAGATTTCCGCACTTTGGTCTGCTGAGGCACAGCTGAATCACTATCGTGCATTCGAAAAAGCTTTAGCGCTCGCACTTGAAGCGTTTGGAAAGGTGGAGCCTGGTCAAGGTCATGCTGCGGCTAGAGCAATTGAAAGTATCACAATTGACATAGGTGATTTAGCAAAGGCATCTGTAATTGACGGCCTTCCTATTCCAAATTTTGTGAATCAGTTGCGTACTGCTGCTGGAGATAGCGGTAATGCCGTTCATACAGGTGCCACATCACAAGATGTTCTAGATACAGCTCTTGTGCTCACACTACGTGATGCGTCTAAAATAATCTCAGAAAGACTTGAAATACTGGACGCTCGACTGGATGAGTTGCGATATATCCACGGTTCAAAGCGTCTTATGGGCAGAACTCGGATGCAAACGGCACTTCCAATTACTGTCGAAACTCGGATTGAATCTTGGCATTCACCTGTACGAAATCACCGCCGCTCTTTCCAAGAACTACGCCATCGTGTTGAACGACTTCAATTTGGCGGGCCTGTTGGAAATCGAGATGAGCTCGGCGAGTATGCACAAGAAATCGTTGATTACATTGCTAAACAACTCAGCCTAACTGCTGCCCCAACCTGGCATTCAGATCGGACCGGACTTGCAGAATATGCAAACTGGTTATCTGCAGCAACTGGTAGTTTAGGCAAACTTGGTAAAGATGTTATGCTGATGGCTCAGCAAGAGATAAACGAAATTGACTTGGAAGTTGGTGGTCGTTCTTCTGCCATGCCTCACAAATCAAATCCTGTTATGGCGGAATTGCTTGTGACCTTAGCAGGTTTCAATGCGACTCAACTGAGTGGTATACACCAAGCGCTTGTTCACGAACAGGAACGTTCTGGCGCTTCTTGGATGCTGGAGTGGATGATCTTACCCCCTATGGTCATGGCAACAGCGCGCGCACTTTCCACATCCATCACATTACTTTCACAAATCAAATCGATAGGAACCGGTGTTTAGAAAAGGGTTAAACCCTTAAAGCATGAACGATTGCTGTATCGCCTGTTGCGTTGTGATGGTAAAATAAGAAGAACAGAAAAATAAAACTGATTGATAATCAATTTTGATTCATCTCTAGAATTGCTAAAGATCCCATGAGCAACGCTACAGAATGCCAATGTCAGCCTTCATTGATACTTGTTGAATAAAATGAGCGTTGTCCATTCATTAATGTCGAAACGATTAACCAATACATAACCCAACATGACATAAGAACTCAAAACGTTATCAGCTTGCCCCTTCAATATTCCCGATAACACAACATACCCTTCTGCGGAATTATGTCGTTTGACATCACTAGCGAGCGAAATCAGAACATTCTTGAAGATATTGGCAAAAATCAAGTCATATGGTGCATTCTGCGCATGTTCTGAATGATAAAAACCTGTGGATTTCATACAAACAACCTTTTTATGCAAACAATTTGCACGCAAATTAATATTCGCCGACTCAACGGCTTCGTTATCAATATCACTCGCAACAATTCTCGCATTCCAAGTTTGCGCGGACGCCATCGCTAATACAGATGTACCACAACCAATGTCAGCGATTGACTCTGCTGCAAAACCGCTATCTTTAAGCCACTCAATACTCCTAATACACCCCTCAGTTGAGCCATGTTGGCCTGTACCAAAGGCCATAGTCGACTCCAGAAAAATAGATTTAACATTGTCAGGTCTATTATCGCGATGATGAGACGAAAAAATAAAAAACTGCCCTAAACGCAATGCAGGGTGCTCCTGACCGACGTGCTTTATCCAGTTTATTTCAGGGATTTTTGAAATAATGAACGGCGGCGTTGATAATAAAGTACTCAATAATGCCAGCGCCACCTCATCTGGCCGGCTATCAAAAAAGCTGGTAATTTCGAAACTGTCCAGGTTATTCTTGGGTCGAGATACATCTATTCCTATAGGTGCTGGCTCTAGATGTTCCAACGCTTCACTCAGTGCCTCTACGCTAACTTTCTCCCGTACAGTTGTTAATGCCGAGTATACAACTACCATTAACGCCTCTGAAATCTGTATATATCTCTAAACCCATAACGTGTGATTTTATCTACCTCTATCTCATCCGTGGCAATTTTTCGAACAAATATCCACCCTAAAAGAGCGGAAATGACCCCAATAACAAGAGCCAAAACCGCTTGCGCATAAATCACCCCAATAGCACCGGCAATTCCGCTTAACCAAATTGCAGTCGGCCATGTTAAAATGCCATCGCGCAACCACGTTAACACTGTCGCACGAGTTGGCTTGCCTAAAGCGTTAAAGGCAGCACTCGCGACAAAATAAAAACCTGTAAAAATAAATGCTCCTGCACCAACATGTGTGAAGGCAGTAAACACCTCTTCTCCAACAGTCATTAAATTAAAAGCAATGGAAATTGACCCGCTTGCAAATACCAAAAGACTCCAAACAATAGCAGTATAAACAAAACAGAAAAGCATTGCATCACGATAGATTGTAACTAATCTATCGTATTGTTTTGCACCATAATTTTGCCCAAAAATACCTCCGATTGATCCCGAAAGGGCGAAAATTCCGCCAAATGCAACCACTGTTAAGCGTCCCACTAACGCCCAACCTGCAACAGCATTATCACCAAAAGGCGATATAGCTGCAGTCAACACATAATTTCCAAAAGGAGTTGCTAATTGAGATAAAATTGCCGGTATTGCTATGACTATATAGCGTTTGAAGTGGCAAAAAATGCAATTTATACGAGAAAAACCAATCAAATTATGAACGCGTACCGCAAAATATAGTGCAACACTCATCAATATAATGCGCGAGATATTTAGGCCAATGATTGCACCATCTAGACCGAGCGCCAAATAATAAATTAATACTGGATCAATAAAAGCTGAAACCGTCCCCGAACTTAATGTCACGTACATTGCCCGCTTACCGTCACCTTCGGCACGCAATGTAGCACTGCCAACAAGTGCAATGGCCATCACAGAAAGTGATGGCAATGTCCAAAGCAAATAGTGTGCCGCCAGATCAAGAGTTTCATTCCTTGCTCCTGCCATCATTAGAATATCATGGCGATAAGCTATTAACAAAACTGCCATTACGGTTTGAATTGCGCATGCAATGATCATCGTACTCCCGGCTAACAGACGGGCACTGGTCCGATGACCAGCCCCAATCTCACGAGATACCAGCACGGTTGTTCCAATCATCAGGCCAATACCGGAGGACACAGAAAAAAACTGAATGGCAAACGCAAACCCAATAGCCGCAACCAATTTTGGCTCATTCAATAGTGAAAGCCAAAACAAGTTCATAACATCTACCAAAAATACAAATGTAATTCCTGCAGCACCTGTTAGGGTCATGCGAATTACATGTCCCATGGTGGAACCCGATAAAAATCGACCTTCCCTTACCAATGAACTAAACTGCCGCCGATGGTATAAAACGAATTAAAATAGTTTCGTTACCAGGTTTTGGATAACGCGGTATTAACAAAGCAAGAGCCAAAGAAACGATCGCCATACTTGCCGCCAAAATAAATACCGCAGTCGGTGAAACAAGCCAGAAATACCCCAGTACAGCAGGAAGGAAGACAGCTGCAATGTGATTGATTGTAAACGCAACTGCTGCCGTTGGCGCGATATCAGCAGGATCAGCAATTTTTTGAAAATAAGTCTTCAATGCTAACGCAAGCGCAAAAAAGATATTATCAAGGACATAAAGAATGGCGGCGATCAACACTCCCCAACCAAAATAATATATCCCACCATAAGAAAGAAACACCAAAGTCAACCCAATATATTCAAACCCTAGGGCATTCCGTTCGCCGAAATAGCTAACTGCTCTTCCAATAATTGGTGCCATGATCATACTAAACACAAGATTAATGATATAAAGCGTTGTCACTTCATGAACTTCAAAACCAAATTTCTCAACCATCATAAATCCTGCAAAAACAATGAATATCTGTCTGCGTGCACCTGACATAAATTGCAGCGCATAATAAAGCCAATATCGACGCCTAAAAACCATCTTTTTAATCTGAGGTGTTGGCGTTTCAAATTGCCTGAACATCAAGAAGCCGATCAAAGCCATTGTAACGGTTATGCCGCCTGCGATGAGATAAACGATATTGTAAGTTAAATTCAGTGGTTCCCAGAGGAGAGCAATTAAGCCGTAAGCGGTCAAAGTTGCCGCAGAACCAACAGCCAATAGCCAACCCAGAACCTGCGGCGCACGGTCCTTCTCAAGCCATTGAAGCTGTAATGATTGATTAACTGTTTCGTAATAATGAAAGCCAATCGAACTAATCATGGTAATGGCAAGTAATCCTCCCATTGAGGGAAACCAGGCTGTTACAGCGGTTGCTAAACCCAGAAGTGCTAACGATATCAACGCAAGCACTTGCTCGCGAATAAAGATAATGATTGAAATTACCCCAACAGCAAGAAATCCCGGGATTTCACGCACAGTATGTAGCCATCCGATGTCGGCCCCATCAAAATTTGCAGCCTCAATGACAAAATTATTCAAGAGTGCCAGCCACGTCGCATACGCAATAGGCATTGCTACGGCCATCAAAAAAAGTAATGCTATTGGCCGTTGCCAAACAGATAACTTATGGCTTTTGTTGGGTAAAACAATTCGGTTAAGTATCAGCATAGCTTATGCACATAACAATCTTTTGGCGAGAGCCTAATTCTAAACTGAACTTCATTTGGTTTTTGGGCGCGCTGGGCCGAGTAATTGGCTGAATTTATTCAATTATTTTAGGAAGTCAAGCGCAACCAAGCTGGCACATTTATGGGAACATATTTTACCGGCTTAATCTTCAGTAAATCAAAGGCCTTGTCCTGAACCTCACTCTGCTCCGTCACAATCGGGAACAGGCAGTCCGGCTTATCTTTGACTGGCACGACATTCAGAGCAACACGCAATAAATCTTCAAGAAGCGTGCAAAAGCGATGAACAGATAAATCATCTTCGCACAGCTTTATGGCCCGCTTTTGACGGCTCTAACGGTTCCACAGGCGTTTTGCGCTCTGAGGGTCATCATCTTGAAACAATATCGGGGCAAGAGCTTGGCGCATAGGCCATTCAATGTATAAGGTCAGCATACATAAACACACATGACCTTCAATACATTCTTTCTGATAAACTGTAGATCGGACGGATATCAAGATTGGTTTTGATATTCCGAAAGGCACGTTCAACATTGGCAAGGCTTTTGTCAGCCTCGACAGTTGCTTGCGCATCAATGGCATCAGCGCCGAGATTTGTGCGAATGACATAGAGACCATCAAGTGGAGCTTCTGCGGCAATTTTATCGTCTTAACAACGCCAGGTTATTTGCGTATCCGTGACGGTGACGTGTTTTCCCCTTCCTTCGATTTAGACCCCGTCCAATCGCTCAATTGATTTTGTCCTGCCCTTTAAGCGTCTCGGTTGCAGGCATAAGCTCTTGGCGCTTTTCCGCCCGGTCTTGTCGAAGTCTTGAGTTCAAACACACCATCAGCCTTTCAGGTGGAACGTCTCACGGATGATTTCCGCAACGGCATCTGGTACCACTGTTTTGGGCTGTAAGGGGGCAGGATGATCGACCGCTTTTGACGTTAGTAATGTGCGCATATCAGGCGTCTTCAGGGCCGATATCCAATCAATGTTTGCCGGCTCAAGGTCTTCCCGAATACGCACGAAGGTGATCATCCCCCTGTCATCCACAAGTGCCACATGGATAAGACCAAAGCGTTTGCGGGTCTTGTTCACCTGACAGGCCACCGTTGCCGGGTCTGCGGTATGGCCTTTGAAGACTTTAATGGCAATGGGACAACCGTTTGGTGCCCAAAGGAGTCCATAGACAATCTGCTTTTTACCTTTCTGGCGATCACAGTTATCTCCATACTCTGCATAAGGACAGCCCTTGCCTTCAACACACGTGATGAAACATCCACACAGCAGGAGGGTCTTTTCTTGGTTTAAGGGCCGTTTAGCCAAGGTCTTTTCGATCTAGGGCTGACGCTTGAAAAGCCCGTCAAACATCGCCAGGACGTCATGTCCGTGAACCTTTTCGAGATCAAGAAGACGTCCGAAACCTTGGGCCACGGTTTGTTTGGATAAGGCACGCGAGAGGGCGTGTTTTGAGGCGGGACAGACCACGCTAGCGATGATGGTTGCCAGGGCCAGTCGGCGTTCTGGCAAGGAGCCGTTCAACGTTGAGATTGTGCGCCGTTCCGAGCACGGCGGCGATATGCCCATGAGGATAGGAGCGCAAGATGGTCATCAAATCACTGATACTCTTGACGGCAAGACCACCTTTGAAGACAATTCTAAAACCTTCGATGATGTTAGGGGCAGAATGGAAGGATTTGCGACGGTTTCTTTTCCGGTTCTTTTTCCTTCTCGCCATGATTTTCTGAGTAAGATCGCTGGTTTGTTTGCTTGATTGGGAATGAGATCAAGAGTGAAAGCCATAAGGTTGTTTTCCCCTGACCCATCTTTAACATTTTGCAAAAAAGATCTTTTAAAAACAAATATTTAGAAAACT